>JAYTWB010000502.1:0-11414 GCA_043743655.1 Cyanobacteriota bacterium
GGGCATAACGCTGTAACCTATGCTCTAGCTCAGGTTCAGAGACTTCAGATTGATGCGATCGCAACCAGTCTTTTCCTTCTCCTTTCACATAAGCAGAGAGGAAATCACGCTTGAGTTCGGTCGTTGTGATCAAGTCAGCATTAGAACGTGCGATCGCTTCGCCAGCCCATTGAATCGCGCCTTCACCTGAATAGTATTGTTTGCGAACGGCATCAATACATTCCTGTTCAGTGGGTTTGCGATGGAATACTCTCGTATGATTTGCCATTCTCAAAGCATCACGCTCAGGATCGATGCGCCAGTTGCCCGCTTCATCCTGTTGCCAGAGATTATCCTTTGCCACAGAGCCAAGAGCATCCTCTGACGAGAATTGCCTCATGCCAGCACTGTTTGAAACAAGAATACCTTCGCAAACAAACTCATGAATAGAAGCTACTTCAATGTCATAAGTAGGTGCGACTCTTACATCAAACTCAACTGATTTTACCTTTACAGGAATTAAATCTGTACATTCAGGAATATGCTTCTGAACTGTCGGTGCAATCATTTGCTTTTGTGTGCCACTCCAATGATATTGGTAGGTATTCACAATTGGTCTAACCATCGCTTTAGGGAAGCCATGATCCTTAAATGATTGAGGACGAACCCTTTGACTTCCAGCAAAGCGCAACGAGTGATCAGCAAATAATTTGGAAATTTTGTCAAAAGCTGCTTCACCAACAGTAACTAGCTCACCTTCCCATTTACCAGTACGCTTGCGTGTAGAATGACACAACCGAACTGTGATTCCTAATGACGCATAGACTGATTGAACTTGACGCAAGAAATCAGAATGTACTGATGCAACTAACACACCTTGACTAAAGCAACCATCAGCATCTGCCAATCCAGATAGGTATGCTTCGCGGATATTAGCGGTTGCCAATAATATGCAGTCAGGAATGTTAATCGAAGTAAAAGCTCGTTTGAATTGAGATAGATACTGATTGAGCGCACTAGAATTGAATTGCAGTTCAAAAGCTTTCGCTTTACATTGTTCTGGTGTTCTGAGCGTATTAGTATCTAATCCAAATAGCTCTCCAACAGAAATGAGTTTATCAATGATCTGTTGTTGGTCTTCAGAGATTCGGAATCTCACCCGCCAACCATCACTTCCAACTGAGCCGTCACCATGCAAATAACCGATAAAATAGGCGACATCTGCTGTAAGTGCAGGAACTGTAATTCGTTTAGCATTTGGAGCTAATGTACCTTTGAATTCTGGCAATTCGGTCGCAGTCCCGGTAATAGCTTTGGGTACAAAGATCAATCGATCATCTTCCTTGATATCTTTAGCTTTGACCATCCGATATGCGCCATACACATCTTCCAACACAGCTACTTTATGGTCAGGCGTGCATTCAAAATAGCCATCTTCAGTTTTGATGCGGCAAAGTGATTGTGTACCTTGATCAAAGAAATTTGTAACAGGATAGAACCCTTTGCTTGTTAAGACGCGATCGCCAATCCGAATCTTTTCAATCGGGACTAATCCAGATTCGCTGTGAACCAACGCCCCAGCAGGAAGACAACGACGGATGTTCCCAGCCACGATGCAAACTGCGGCTTCATCGATAAGGATGCAGCACTCAACTGAGGTGAGTTGACGACCGATCGCCTTATTTAAAATATTGGCACAGCGATCATACAAAGTCGGCAACTTGACAGGATTTGCCATGCCGCCAAAACCTTTGAGCGCTTCACCACTGGGGCGGACATCGCTGATGTCAACGGTGATTTGGACGGGTTTAGTTGCGTCAAACTGCTCATCACTGCATAGCTCAAGTAGCGATTGGTAAGACTTGACCCAACCTTGACGGCTATCTCCCACAAAAAACTTGACGGCATTATTAGCATAGTCAAATTCGACTTCGGTATTGTGGCGGCGATCGCTAATAGGTGTTGCCCCGATCGCACCGATTACATTTACTTGCAACTGGTTGCGGATTAGAGGCAGTTGGCTAATGTACTGCGGCTCAAGTACGCCACCCGTGCCAGAGCCTTGCATGGCTAAGTCCATCATCAAGCCAAACGAGCGCCAGTCAATTACGTTGGTACTGGTGCAGTTATACGAGCCTGAAAAATTTTCGGGGCGATCAACCCACTCAGTCCCACCAACCCACAGCCAACGCCCAGAAGTGAGGGACTTGAGCTGCTTCTGCATCTTATCGATCAGGGCAACCTGTTCATTGGTGAGCTTGCCTAGTGTTTTGAGTCCTGTAAGTGTGCGATCGCACACTTCAGACCAGCTTTCGCGCCTGTTATTATACTTACGGCTATATGTCCTAAAAAATACTGGATACGCAGCAGGAGCGCTATCAGGAAATCGAACCTCTTTGGAGATGCGGGTGAATTCTTGCACCATAAAAAATGCTTCTGTTTTAACTTTTGGTAAGGCTACTACCTTAACTCAAAAACTCACATTTAGTGGCAAAAGCAAATAAAAAATATTTATTACACTATTAGTAGATTTTTACTTAATTCATAAGTCACGATGAGAGACTGTGACTAGCCATCTGTTTGACTTTTATATAAGCGTGAGGTGATAAACCTTTCGGTCTTACCATAAAATTTCACAAACACAGAAGTTAGCAGGATCACAGTGAGAATATACAAAACTCCGCCAAAAAATGTTGTGTATCCGCGCAAGACATAATTTAAAACCAGTGCGAATAAGTAAGCGATTAGTTGATGGATGAGGTAAAAAGTATAAGAATCAACATTCTTAAGCTTCTGAATAACTGGCACAGTAATCAAATATCTTGAGATTTTTGCGCCAACGATAAACAGTCCAAATGTAAAAAATAGACTGCTAAATGGATAGGAAATTGTAAACCAATTCATCAGGTTTCCTGCGAGGATTAAAACAATTCCGAAGCAGGTCGTGAGTGGATGAAACAAAAGATTTTGTAAGCGTTCTTTGTCTTTAGTAATGGTGTAATAGTATCCTAAAAAGATACCGAGAGTAAAATTAAAGCATTCAAAAAGAATTATGTAATTCCATGAATTTTCATTTAGCGAAAAAGTTTTAGCAAAGAAATAAGAACTAACAGAAATCAGAAAAGTGCTTGCTAAAAATATCTTGCCGCCATACTTGGTAAGGACTTTGAAATAAATTGGGAAAGCAATATAAGCAATAAGAAGTGGCAGAATAAACCACCAAGCCGATGATATATAAGCAGTTGACCATCCTGATGCCCAAGGATCAACTAGAAAGATATGTCCTATCAAAATCTCTAGCCAACTGCGCCCAATCTTCTCTTGTAGTTGCATCTTCACAGGTGCAAACAAAGGGAAGTTAATAGAATTAACCGCTATATAAACACATAAAAATCCTGCGAATAGAATGAACGCAACAAAGTAGTACGGTAAAATGATCCGCTTTAGTCGTTTTTCATACCAATTTTGCCAATATTTAATCGGTTCGCTAGGATATTCTGTTAATCTGAGACTGAGCGAGAATCCACTCATCAAGATAAATACATGTAAGGCTTCCCAACCAAATCCAACTAAAAAACCTGTAAAGTTAGTTAGAAAAGCGGCGATTGTCTGTTGATTATCTAAAATTAGATAGTTAGGAAAAGTAGTTATTAATTGTTGTCCTGCATTATTATTCTTATAACTCCACAAAAAATTGCGGAACATGCCAGGTAGCTCAGTATTAGAAAATATGTTGACATGCATACAAGCCCTTAGCCAGTGATGCCCTGCGATCTCGATCGCACAAAGTACTCTTAACATATCTAGCCATTCTAGACGTGTTGATGATATTTGCGGTTTTGTCATAAGGGCTTTTCTATAAGAATTTGAATTAACGCTGTATTTAGTTCTTTATTTAGCATTGTATAACCAAAGTTATTAAGATGCAGATGATCTTGGCTATAAGATTGACGAATCACACCATTTTCATCTGCCAAGATTGATGCTGCATCAAGAATAATTACGCGATCGCCTTTTAATGATTTGATATATTGATTAACTTCGATAATCGCCTGATCAACTTCTAAAGACCAATAAAATCGCCGCAATGGAGACATCTCAGCTGCGGGAAAGATTGTCGTTAAGACGACTATTGTTTGGGTATTTTTTGTTAATTGATTAACAATTTGCTGGATATTTTGTTTGCAATTAGTGATTATGGACTGAGAACGATCTGGAAATGTCGCAATATGTTTAAGATCGTTTACGCCAACTTGGACAACTACGATTTTTGGTGATAGTGTTGTCACATGATTGGCTAGTCTTCCTAATACTTGGTTAGTGGTTTGTCCATCAATCCCCCGATTGATAAATTCAAAAGATGTATTCGCGATCGCAGTCCAAGCTGCCGCACGAGAGTCGCCAAAGAAAACAACTAATGGTTTGTGACGATCGCGGTTTGACAAATCAGGAACAGATGGATATTTTTCTAATTCATAGAGGTCTAAGCGCAGAGATTCCGTTTTGATATATTGTCGATAGCTGGCATTGTATAGCCAAAGATTTATTCCTAGAGAACCGCAGAGAAGTATAACCAGAGTAGAAATAGCAAAATACATTTTTTTCATGACTACATTCCATTGCCAATAAAAAAGAGATGGCGTGCCATCTCTTTTTTATTATTTGTTGTTTAAAAATGCTTTTTGGTAAATTGGCGAATGCGATCGCATCCCTCGCGAATTGTTTCTAGATTAGTAGCGTAGGAAAGACGAATGCAATTATCTAGACCAAAAGCAATCCCTGGAATCAGTGCCACTTTCTGATCTTCCAACAATCTTTCGCAAAATTCTAGAGAAGGAATCCCAAAAGCTTTGATGCTAGGAAATAGATAGAAAGCTCCATCAGGTTTAGGGCAAGTAAATCCAGCGATAGAAGTTAACAAGTTATACATCACATCACGGCGTTCGGCGAAAGCTTTTCGCATTACTTCGACACAGTCTTGGGAGTCATTGAGCGCTGTGATGGCACCATATTGAGCAAAAGTACAAATATTTGAGGTGCTATGTCCTTGAATGATTGTCGCTGCTTTGATGATTTCGGGTGCGCCTGCTAGATAGCCAACTCGCCAGCCTGTCATCGAGTAAGCTTTGGCAAAACCGCTACTGATCAGAGTGCGATCGTACATAGCTTTGCTCACCGATGCGATGCTGAGATGAGTTGCGCCATCGTAGAGAATCTTGGCGTAAATCTCATCGGAAACAATGTAAACATGGGAATGTCGTTCTAAAACCACTGCTAAGGCTTTGACTTCTACAGGACTATAGACCATGCCTGTGGGATTAGAAGGAGAGTTGAGAACAAATAGTTTAGTTTTGGGCGTGATGGCTGATTCTAATTGTTCGGGCGTGATTTTGTACCCAGTTTCTTCGGTGGTAATCACAAATACGGGTGTTGCCTCCGCAAGCTTTGCCATTTCGGGATAGCTCACCCAAAATGGTACAGGAATGATCACTTCATCCCCTGGGTCAAGTATTGCCATCATCAGGTTGTAAAGCGAATGTTTACCGCCATTAGTGACAATAATTTGGTCTGGGCTATAGGTTAGTTGATTGTCGCGCAGGAGTGCATTGGCGATCGCTTGTTTGAGTTCGGGTACACCTGCGGCGGCTGTGTACCGAGTCTTGCCTTGATCGAGCGCTCTTTTAGCAGCAGCTTTAATGTGATCGGGGGTGTCAAAATCAGGTTCGCCAGCACTAAAGCTACAAACATCAATTCCACTAGCCTTCATTGCCTTAGCTTTTGCGTCAATCGCTAAAGTTAAGGAAGGCTGAATATTACTTAGTCGTTTTGCCAGTTGCATTTTTTTCTGGAGGATCGGGAGCCGCGCTGAAGGTTTAGTTAACTTGGCATTGTATCAAAGCATACTTGCTTGAGTTTGCTAGATTTTTAACAATTTGCGATTTAATTTTACAGGTTTGAGATTTTAGTCCCTAATTTATTATACGGCTATTGCTTTGTGGGTTTTGAGATGCCATATGTGCAAAGATTCAGAGACTAACCTATTTAAAATATTTACAAAAAATGACAAAAAATGTCTGGATATTCCCAGGGCAGGGTTCTCAAGCTGTGGGCATGGGTTTAGACCTTGCTGAAGTCGGCAAGACCAAGTTTGATAAAGCCGAACAGATTCTGGGCTGGTCGATTTTATCAAAATCACAAACTGATGTAACAGAACTTGCCAAAACCCAATTTACGCAGCCTTGCTTGTATGTTGTGTCAGCAATTCTTGCCGATGTGCTAAAAGATAAAGGTGCAGAGCCTGATGCCGTCACAGGGCATAGTCTGGGTGAGTATAGTGCGCTCTATTGTGCGGGCGTGGTGGATTTCGCCACGGGTTTAGAACTGGTCAAGCAGCGATCGCTACTAATGTCTGAGGCAAGTGGTGGTGCGATGACGGCTTTAATTGGCTTTGACCGCGCTCAATTAGAAATGGCGATCGCGCAAACGCCAGATGTGATGATGGCAAATGACAATAGCGCGGAGCAAGTGGTAATTTCAGGAACAGAATCAGCCATAAAATCAATTTGTGAACAGGTCAAATCTAAAAGAGCTATTCATTTAGCCGTAAGCGGTGCATTCCATTCGCCTCTGATGTCAGAGGCGGCGACTAAGTTTGCAGAAGTTCTCAAAGCCACAACTTTTAACGATGCGAATATTCCTGTTATTTCTAATGTCGAGCCAAATGATGCTACGACATCAGGACAGATTTTGCGCGATCGCCTGACTCAACAAATGACCTCGCCTGTCCGATGGCGCGAGATATGCTTGTATCTTGCGGCTCAAGGTTACGCGCAAGCGATCGAAGTTGGCTCTGGCAAAGTGTTGACAGGATTAGTCAAGCGATCGGCTCCGAACCTAGCACTGGTAAATGTGAGTACTTTAGAACAAGCGATCGCTTTTCAAATGTGAGACTTACGCAGAATTTCCCTCACCCCTAGCCCCTCGCCCTTTGGGAGAGGGGAACAAGAAAATACTATCGGTATGGACTAAGCTTTAAATATATGAAATCTGGTTACACATTGCCTGTGTTTGCGATCGCTGCTGCAAAAGCGGCAATCTTGGCATTACTTAAAACAACCGAAATTGCTGTCGCAACTTCTGTAAAGCTTAACTTATTAGAATCTGGGACAGGTGAAATAGCGATCGCCCAAAGTGCGATCCTTGATGAGCATACGGCGATCGCGATCGCGATTAGCGACCCAGGAGACAATCTCGATCTGACGGCAGGAACACCAGTTTGGGCATGGGTGAAATTGGAACCCTCGACAGGTGAGGAACGGCTGATTTTAGAAGCAGGAGAAGGTTTGGGAAGAACTGCAAGCGGTGAGCCAGCAATCTATCAATTAGCAAAAAACTTAGCAGAAGTAAATCTCTTACCTTTACTAGAATCTAATGTCACAGCAAGGATTAGGTTCATTTTGCCTGAAGGGCGATCGCTCGCTAAACGAACTTCAAATGCAGCTTTTGGCATTCTTGAAGGCTTATCGTTATTAGGAACTTCGGCGATATCAAAACCGCTATCAGTAGAAGATAAGCTGGAAGAGTTTCGCGCAGATTTACGCATTAAAGCTGCTAATTCTCATGATATTGCTTTTTATATTGGCGCAAATGGCTATCAAGTAGCCCAAAACCTCGGTTTTCCGACTTCCCAATCAGTCCAGACAGCGAATTGGATTGGGGCAATGTTAGTAGAAGCAGCTCTGTTAGGTGTAACTTC
The DNA here is from genome assembly GCA_043743655.1 of Cyanobacteriota bacterium. Classification (GTDB taxonomy): domain Bacteria; phylum Cyanobacteriota; class Cyanobacteriia; order Pseudanabaenales; family Pseudanabaenaceae; genus Pseudanabaena. Next base: position 7,736 of record JAYTWB010000502.1, read on the forward strand.
GGTGACATTGATTGGCTACCATGGCAAATTATTAAAATTAGCAGGTGGAATTTTTAATACTTCCAGTCACTTAGCTGATGCAAGAATAGATATCCTCGTCAGAGCCGCCGTACATGAACATTTACCGATCGCATTAATTCAACAAATCGAGCGATCGCTTACCGCAGAGTCTGTGCATAAGTTATTAGTCGAGCATGGCTGCGATCGCCAGATATTCCAGTATCTCACTGATCAAATTACCCAGCGCGCCACTGCCTATGTCCAGAAATATGCAGACATCAAGATTAGTATCAAAACTATTTTGTGCGATCGCTTAGGAAAGTTAGTTCTTTAAGCCCTAAAATATCAAAGTAGATAATTCTGCAAATCTCTTGGCAAGTCCAATTAATGAATATTACACTCAAACCAGTCTATATCGTTGGTGCAGGACCTGGTGATCCCGATCTGATTACCGTTAAGGGACGCAATCTCTTGATTAGAGCCGATGTGATTGTTTATGCCAATTCTCTAATCCCTGACTCCATGCTCCAGTTCTGTCGAGCTGATGCCGAAATCATTCCCACAGCTAGCAAATCTCTAGAAGAGATTTTAGAAATTATGATCGACAGAGTGCGATCGCATAAATTAGTAGTACGTCTACACGATGGCGATCCTAGCTTGTATGGCGCAATTCAAGAGCAAATTGTTGCTTTAACAGAAGCTGAAATTCCGTTTGAGATTATTCCAGGAGTCAGCGCATTCCAATTAGCCGCCGCAAGATTACAAACAGAATTAACAGTTCCTGAATTAGTCCAGACAATTATTCTCACAAGGATCAGTGGACGCACTCAAGTTCCCGAACGCGAAGAGCTATCTAGTCTCGCTGCCCATCAAGCCTCCTTATGTCTCTATCTCAGCGCACATCATGTCGAGAACGCGCAAGCAAAATTAATGGAACATTATCCATCTGATACCACCGTGGCAATTTGCTATCGATTAGGATGGGAAGACGAGAAAATTTTGATTGTTCCGCTATCAGATATGGCATTGATTACTCAAAAAGAGAACTTAACTAGAACTACCCTATTTGTGATTAGTGCGGCGTTAAATAAACTCGATCAGAATATGAAAGAGCGATCGCAGTTATATAGCTCTGACTACAAACGTCTTTTTCGCTAACTGATCGGCTTAATTAACTCAACGCCATCACGTCCATCCCCTGATGCACTCAAAAATACTTTGACTTGCTCATCTTTAGAAGTTGGTAAAGTCCGCCCCACATAATCAGGATGAATCGGCAACTCACGATGACCACGATCAATTAACACCATTAATCGAATAACTTTAGGACGACCATAATCATGGATTGCACTCAAAGCCGCACCGATTGTCCGACCGCTATAAACCACATCATCAACTAAGACCACAGTTTTACCATTGAGATCAAAAGGGATTTCAGTTTTGTTTGGTGTTCGTAGTCCAATCTTATCAAGATCATCACGATAAAACGTAATATCCAGCGCTCCTGAAGGAACTAAGACTCCTTCAAGGATGTTTATTTGTTTAGCGATCGCCACACTTAGCGGCACGCCACGAGTATAAACACCCAGCAAAACTACACTTGATAAATCATCACTAGCCTCAACAATTTGCGAAGCCAGACGATTAACCGTCCGCCGTAATTCATCAGCCGATAAAATTTCGACAATCTTAGTTTGCTGCACTTTATTAACTCGATTAAATTAATTAATTAAAATTTAAATAAATCAAAACCAAGAAATAGAGGAGACGCTGCGCGCCTCCTCTATTTCTTGATGTTTGATAATTGCTGATTAGTTATCGAAGCACTTTTCGATAGTGGTGCATAGAGTAGTTTTCGGTACAGCACCGACAACGACATCCACACGCTGACCACCCTTAAATAACATCAGTGTAGGAATACTGCGAATGCCATACTGACCAGCCACGCTAGGATTTTCATCGGTGTTGAGTTTAAAAACTTTGATTTTGCCCTCATACTGCGTAGCCACTTCTTCCACTACAGGCGCAACCATACGGCATGGTCCACACCAAGGAGCCCAAAAATCTACTAGAACAGGAATGTCACTTTTAAGTACGTCCTGCTCAAAGCTAGCATCTGTAACTGCGATCGCTGATGACATACTCGACTAACTCCCTAAATACTAATATGAAGATAATATGAAAAACTTTTATTTTTAAAAATAAAATTTAAAAATTATGTGTTGGTAGTATAACAGCTAGGATCACACATTTACTAAAAACCAGAATTGTATAGTTAAATACTTTATTTAACGTACAAAATTTAAAGTACAAAAAAAAGAAACCGCCTTTGCTGCTCATAAGCTTAGGCGGAATGTGGTGTGAGGAGTGAACGGAAACTTGCGTCTCCGCTTACATATATATTGTAGTCTAATCCGTAATTATGCATACGATCGCCAAATTTTTTCGAGTTTTTCAGAGTCGCAAAATGGCGGCACTTCTGTCACTAGGTTTTGTGTCTGGGCTTCCCTATGCACTAACCGATGATGCTTTCCGTGCATGGCTGAGCAGCGCTGGGTTTGACCTCAGTACAATTGGCTGGCTAGGCTTGGTTTCATTACCCTACTCACTCAAATTTTTATGGTCGCCTTTGATTGATCGCTTTGTACCACCTTTTTTAGGTCGGCGGCGCGGTTGGATTTTATTAACTCAGGGTGGTTTGGTGCTAGCGATTTTGGCGATCGCTTGGCAAATGTTTACAATTAGCAATACGTTACCTGTGGATCGAGCTGCGTCTTTACCCGCTTTAGCGATCATTGCTTTGATTCTTGCTTTTCTGAGTGCCACTCAAGATATCGCGATCGATGCTTATCGTACCGATGTCTTAGAAGTACAAGAAGTCGGCGCAGGAATTGGCATTTGGGTAATGGGTTATCGAGTTGCGCTACTGTTTGCGGGGTTTGTGGGGTTTAATCTGGCTAGTAAATTCGGCTGGTCATGGGTATATGTACTTTTAGGCATTGTCATGGCACTTGGCATGATCACCACGATCGCCGCCCCTGAACCGCCAGAAGAAGATGCTCGACCAACCTCATTAGACGAAGCTGTAGTTAAACCCTTTCAAGAATTTTTTCAACGATTAGGTGTTCGTAAAGTTTTACTCATTCTCGTATTTACAATCTTCTATCGATTTAGCGACGCGATGGTTGGCAAAATGGCAGTTCCTTTTTTAAAGACTCTTTTTGATGATGGCACGATTGGCACTGTGCGTCAGGGGATTGGTTTAGTCGCGACAATCGTAGGAACTTTGGCTGGCGGGGCAATTTTAAGCAAAATTGGGATCAATCGATCGCTATGGATATTTGGGTTTCTGCAAGCGATTAGCAACATTGGCTATTATGCGATCGCTGTGGTTGGCAAAAATGATTATGTGTTGCTAGCGGCGATCAATGTTGAAAACTTTTGTGGTGGGTTGGGGACAGCAGGATTTTTAGGATTTCTAATGGTGTTGTGCAACCCCAGTTTTTCGGCAACCCAATTTGCGTTGTTGTCTAGTTTGTTCGCCGTGGGGCGAGATTTATTAGCTTCGCCATTTTCAGGGGAGTCAGCCCAATTTATTCAGCGCAATATGCCATCTTGGACGGCGATTAATCAAATCTCGTGGCTAGCGGGCAGTGACGGTAAGGGATGGGCTTTGTTT
>JAYTWB010000503.1:0-5936 GCA_043743655.1 Cyanobacteriota bacterium
GCAGACATATTGCTTAAATTTTTAGTTGAGATTTTTAGTTTAAGTCTTTAACAAGAGCTCCATCATGCGCCTCTTTGATTAAAATCCATGAATTACATACGGCATTATGGATTTTAATTTGAATTTGTCAGTAAAAGTCGTATATAACCTGATTAAAACCCTTTACAGATGTGACTCTATTGACTAGCATATTGCACTGACAGGTTTACTTTGTCAGTGCAGCACAAGGATTAATCGAGGATTTTGGAGCGATCGTGTTCGATCTATTAACCAACATTCTGATTTGGATTATCGCAATCCCAGTTTTTATCATCCTATTTAGGGCGATTCCTAAAGATTGGTTTCGCCTATTTGGCTTAGTGATATTTGCCGCTTTAGTTGCAATTATCTTTGCTAACTTTAGATTTGTTGAAGACCCGATTCCAAAAATTATTGTTGATTTTCTCTCTTTCCCATTTACATTAGTGGGAATTATATTGATGTTGCTGTTTTTTAACTATTGGTTAAGGCTCAGAGACATCAAAATCAAAAGTGGTGATAAAGTCGACAATAAAGGCGCTTCAGATAAAATCTCAACTGTAACTAAAGAATTATTAATAGTTTTAATTATCTTTGCGATCGCCACAAATAACGCCACCTCAGAACTATTTACTTGCTACTTAGAACAACAAAGTGCCAATGCGATCGGGCAATCTTATCGCCGCCCCGTACTTAACTTATCAGAACGAGAATTGAATGACTTTCAGCGCGGCGTTTTTGATCTTATTGTCGTTTTAGCTGAAAATCCTCCCTATGAAGCTCGCCTCCAAGAAGCAGCCAGACTATGGAATGCCGCAGACTCTCAGCAAAAGCCTTATATTATATTGAGCGGTGGTAGGCGGACAACTTACCCACCGACAAAAGGATATCCCTGTTTGATCACACCCGAATTTCCTCCAAGTCGGACTAAAGAAAGTGTCCGAGATGACATCGCCAGTCGAGCAGGAATAGCGAATATCGGACTACGCTATGACGCACGCTACGAGAGCTACTTTGTTAAGCCTGATAGCCCTACTACAACCCTTGATCAAATTGACTTGGTCGAATCCGATCAGATGTGTAACGCATTACTTAGCTTGCCCAACATCGCAGGGATGCGATCTTTTGTGATTATTGAACCATATGGAGTGTCAGTGCGAAGTAGCGGCGATGAGATTGCGAAACTAATCAAATCTTTAGAAAAAAATAAGCTGCTTCGTGAAGATACTCGCAACAGTAGAAGGATATTGCTAGTTGCATCTCCAATAGAAGCCACTCGTGCCTTTTTATCTTTTAGAAATCAAGACCTCAACGCATCACTGACAACTGCTAGCTCACCTTCTGATAGTCATAGTGACATCGGCAAACAATGTCCTTGGCCAATTGGTAAGCAATTTACAGTTAAGCATAGGTATTTTCTTTTTAATGCGGAAGCTTTTGTGAAGTCTGAACGGGTATGGACTGAGGTCAAAGAACTTGTCTTTTACACACTAAGATTTTGGTTACGTCCCCCGCTGTCAGACGAGCGACCCTACTACCCAAAATCACCAGTTGAGACTTCTGTGAATCCAAAATAAGAAAAGCCCAGCACTGCTGGGCTTTTCTTATTTTATTTAATAAGTCAAATGCCTGACTTATTTGGCTGCGCCTTGTGATTCGAGAAGCTGTTGCTTTAAGCGCTCAAGGTCTGAAGCCCAACGTGGGTCAGGTTGATGAGCTTCAGAAGAATTACTAGAACCACTAGATGAGCTTCCAGTCGTTTTTTTGTTGTTACTGCGTTTTTTGCGTTTTGCAGCTGCTTTTACTGGTGCAGCAACTGTGCTTGTACTTACTACTGAAGATTCAATTTCCTCTTGGTTAGAATCATCAGAACCTTCTTCTAAATCAGAGCCGTCCTCAGCTTTACCTTTGGTACGAGGTAAAGCTTTTTCCAGCTTTAGGACAGCGCCATTAAAGTCATAACCGTTAAACTTCTCAATGACTGTATCAGCAACTTCATCAGAGCCAACAGTCACAAAGCCAAAACCTCGGCATTTGCCTGTTTTGCGATCAGTGATAACTTTCAGAGATACTGAATCACCTGACTCATTGAAAATTTTTTCTAGGGCTTGGCGATCTAATTCTGCTGGCAAGTTGCCAACATAAAGGCGAATGGACATGATAATAGAAAACCTCTACGCTATGAAATCTTCAGCAGGTGACTAGAGCAGCCGCTACAAAAAACTTGTTTAAAAAACTTGTTCGCTACTTGCTAGCTTAAATTGGAGCTATTGATTAGGTGCTACCTGCGATCAATCAAATTAATATGGCACTTCTGCACCATGTAAGACCATAACATACAAAATGCTTATCTTTAAAACATAATGTAGTGAAAGTATCAAAATTTGATTTATCTCTGATTATCACAAATTTAAGATGGATTGCTTTATCTTAACTCTATTCTAATTTGGGGGCTAAAACGCTTGACTAATTAAACTTCAGTGGTGTAGTGTTCTTCGCTATAAATTTATATAAGATTTAGATGGAATTTGCGGGAATTTTAATTATTTCTTGCTGTTTGTGGATATCCCAGTCTATTAACGATTCTCAAATGAAGAAAAAGCAAGAGGATGAAAAGCAGGCGAAAGAAAAACTAAAAAATGAGCGATTTATTAATGTTCGCATTATTGAAAAGCTATAGTTTAATTATATTCAGTTTCATATTTAGTTAAATGGCGATCGCTTTAGGGTAAAAGTTGTGAAGCAGAAAATGCAAACAATTGGCGGAGAACTCAAAAGTCAAGCGAAAATCTTGGCAACTTTGGTGGCAATTTTTTGGGTCGTTGTGATCTTAAATGTAATGCTTTTTAATGGCAGGCTCAATGAATTAGGAATCATGCCTCGCAGCCTGATTGGGTTACGCGGCATTTTATTTGCGCCATTCCTGCATGGCGGTTTTTATCATGTCTTAGCAAATACAGCCCCGTTTATTGTTTTGGGGTGGTTGGTGATGTTACGCAAAATTAGTGACTTCTATACTGTTTCGGTTGTATCAGCGCTAGTAAGTGGTTCTGGGACTTGGTTGTTTGGCAGTTCTAATTCTGTGCATGTTGGCGCGAGTGGTGTGATTTTTGGCTATTTTGGCTACTTATTATTTCGCGGTTACTTTGAGCGGAGTTTTGTGGCGATCGCGATCTCACTAGCGATCGCCATCACTTATGGGAGTCTGCTGTGGGGCGTATTGCCAACGCGTTCTTATATTTCGTGGGAAGGGCATCTATTTGGTTTTATTGGTGGCATTATTGCTGCAAAGTTGTTATCTTCAGACAAAACAGTTCCATAAAAAAGATGCTGACACTTTTTGCGTCAGCATCTTTTTTATGGATGTCTAGATTCAGGAGTTTCTAAGCAACACTTCTGATTGCTTCTAACAAACTACGAGTGCAAGCACCCTTGTCGCAAAAAGCATCGATACTTGCGCCATTGGAGACAGCCTGATTTTTGCCGCCATCTGCTGCTGAATAAGCCACAATTTTGACATGCGGATATTCAGTTTTGATTTTGCTAGAGGCTGTCCAACCATCCATCACAGGCATATGCAAGTCCATGACGACAACATCAGGTTCGTGCTTATGAACTTGGGCGATCGCCTCTTTACCATTAGTGGCAACTTCGACAAATCCGATAAAAGATTGGATAGAGAGCGCTAGTTTTAAAGTACATCTGGTCAGTTCGTGGTCATCTACCACTAAAACGCGCAAAGTTTTTGTAGAAGATGTCATGATAGGTTCGGCTAGAAGGGCTTGACAATAACTCTGTTATGTAACTCAAGATACTTCTTTTTTAGTTTTTAAGCTTCTACCGTAAGGATTAAACCCAAAAAGTAAAGAGACTCGTTGTCCTTCTCTACTTTTTGACTAGCCTCGCCATTTTACTTTTGGCAAAATTTGTTTGTGGTCAATGCGATCGCGATATTTGACAGCAAAGTTAAGTAATGAGTCAAGCAGGGCATCAGATAAGAAGTGAGGTTGCAAACCAAGATCGAGGAGATTAGTATTTTTAGCATTGAAATAATGCTCTTCTAGCTCGACACGAGGATTGTCGATGTTTTGAACCTCAACCTTGAGCCCAATGGTTTGACCTGCTTTTTGAACCATGAGGGCAAGATCGCGGATCGAGAAAAGCTCAGTAAATTGGTTAAAGACACGCATTTTCCCAGCTTCCGCAGGAGTAGCGATCGCCAATTCGATACATCGGACTGTGTCGCGAATATCCAGAAAACTGCGAGTTTGACCACCCGTACCGTAGACAGTCAAAGGATGTCCGATCGCGGCTTGGATACAAAAACGGTTAAGTGCTGTACCAAATACGCCATCATAATCGAGGCGATTGATTAGTAATTCGTCAGTGCCAGTCTCTTCGGTCAGTACACCATAAACTACGCCTTGATTAAGATCGGTTGCTCTCAAACCCCAAGTGCGGCAAGCAAACTGAATATTGTGGCTATCGTGAACTTTGCTGAGGTGATAAAAGCTGCCTGGTTGCTTGGGGTAAGGCAAAGTATCTTTGCGCCCATTGTGTTCAATGGTGATATAGCCTTCTTCGATATCAATATTCGGAGTGCCATACTCTCCCATCGTGCCGAGTTTAACTAGATGACAGTCGGGATTATGCTCTTTGATTGCATAGAGCAAGTTGAGCGTGCCAACGACATTATTTACTTGAGTTAATACAGCATGTTCTCGATCAATCATGGAGAATGGAGCTGATCGCTGTTCACCAAAATGCACGATCGCTTCAGGCTCAAAACGACGAAATGCACTTTGCAAAAATTCGTAATTAGTGATGTCACCAATAAACAAGTCGATTTTTTGACCTGAGACGGATTGCCATTTGTCTATCCGCTCTTGGATCGAAGCGATCGGCGTGAGCGTTGCGACCCCTAACTCATTGTCCCAGTGTCGGCGAATCAAATTATCTAAAACACCAACTTCATAACCTTTATTGGCAAGATGTAAAGCTGTCGCCCATCCGCAATAACCGTCGCCACCAATTACCAGTACTTTCATGAAATTCTGTAGCTTACAAAAACTTTGAGTTGCAATTTCAAGATTAACCCTATCAGGATTTGCCTCATTTACGCGGCACAAGCCTGAAATTTGTTAACTCAATATATATTTAGACGTATTTAAAAGTGTTTAAAAACACATAGGGTGTTTGAGTTTTGAAGTTAGCTGTAGGTATATAATCTAAATCAATCACGCACTTTAGCCGATCACAGCCTCTAATTAGCAAGTGTAAAGTATTAGGTAAAACAGTCAAGATTAGTTAAAGATCATTCACTTAATTAGCGTAGGACAATTAGTTAAGTATGCTTTCGATTGCCGAACTTACCGATCAACAAGACACAGAGGCGATCGCCATCGCGATCGCCGAAATTATTCATCAGGAGCTGCAACCTCTTGAGACTAATCGCCTTGCTGTGGAGGTAGATATTGTCGATAGCAGCCTAGAGTTACAAATTCGCACAGATTCTGCCATTGACCAAGAAAAACTACTGACATTAGTTTGTCGTGAATTTCAAAATTTGCGTATAGAATCAGTGACAAAATTTAGAGTCCATTGCTGGCGTAATGATCAAGAAATGCATGAGCCGCGACTGTTGTGGGTGGAGCAGTTTATGCTAGAGCCACTAGAATTGTCTTTGATTCAAAGTCTGGAACTAGAACCTGACACACCAGACATGCGATCGCCAGAACCTCAGCTTTCTAAGCATTCTGTCTTACAGCAAGCGATCAATAATATCTCGCCGACTAATCACAAAGCGCAAATTGATTTACTAGCTGCTGAGTTAGCTGAGCAAACTTTAACTAATAATAATTCCTCAATTGTGCTTAGCCATGTCGAGGAACCTCAATCAATTAGCTATTGGCAGTTGT
>JAYTWB010000504.1:0-7358 GCA_043743655.1 Cyanobacteriota bacterium
GAGAAAATATTGACTGTTGAGCAGATTGAATACACCCAGATTGAGCGTTAATCTTGGTGTAATTTTGTAAAACCCAGTCAAGTCAACGATTGTATAACCCTGCGGTTTGTAGCCACTGTCAAGACGAGTACTCGAAAGACGGGGCTGCCCTACTAAAGTCGTAATCAGGTCAGCACCCCAAATGCTCTCTGGAGCGCGATAGCGCAAACCTAGCACAGCTTTGATCGGGTCAACAGTTTCGAGCGGTTGATTTGTCGTCAAGTTGTTGCCAACAGTTAAGCCTAGTGCCGTAATCAAACTAAATCCATAATTTTCTGGACTAAATCGATATTCTCCGCCCAATTCAAAGCCGTAGGTGCTAGCACGAGCTACATTTTGAGTTTGGAATAGATTCACACCAGGGAATCCGCCTACCGTAGCAATTCCTGCGGGAGCAAAAGATTCAATAAAGTTATTGTAACTATTATAAAAACCTGTGAGGCTGACATTAAATTGCTGATAGTTGGCTCTAATTCCTAGCTCAAAGGTGTCGCTGGTTTCTGGCTTCAGGTTGGGATTAGATAGAGTTTGATAACGGAAAAATGGACTGGTCAGATTGGTAAATCCAGCGTTGATTTCACTATACAAAGGTGTCCGAAATCCTTTTGCATAGCGTCCGACTAATGTCCATTCGGGGGCAGTTTGCCAGACAAACCCTAGACTGGGCGATAGAGCTGAGTCATTAAAGTCAGCGGCGGCGGCGAGTGGAGAGTTGCGAAGATAAAGATCGTCAACTTTTGTACTCAATTGATAAGCATCAAATCTAATGCCTGGAATCAAGGTGAAAGTGTCACTAAGAGAGATTTCGTTTTGGGCATAGATACCTAAACGGAAAGTATTTGAGTCAGGAAAATCTTTGACAGGGAAGTTGTCAGCACCCACAACATTGGTGCTAGAAATATTTGTGCCAGCCGCATTAAAGCGATTTTCGACTCCATTACGGACTCGTTCATTGCGCGTGTTCGAGATATCAATTCCATAGGTCAATTGGTTTTGGATTTCGGCGATTTTAAAACGACTTTGTAATTGAACTTCACCACCAAAGATACGATCTAGAAATGTATTAGTGAGATTGCGGACTCGGCGTTGATCAACACCTGCACCTGTCCTCACAAAGTCTTGGACGCGAAATTCATTTACTTCAGCATTTTGGTAATACAGCTGTACTTTTGCAGCATTCAAAAATCCTGTGCCGTTAGGATCGTTGAAGTCATAGGAAACGCTGAAGCGATCGCGTGATGTATTGTAATCAATCGTCTCATTTTGTCCGCGAAATCCTGTTGGACCAAGCAATCCCGCCGCAGTAATTGCGGCAACGGTAAAGTTGTCACGATTTCTAAATATCTCGGCAGCGAAGCCAAGTTTGCTAGTGTCGCTTAGTTTGTAATTGAGCTTGCCGATCCAGTTATTACGCCCATTGCTACGACCATCGACAAATTCATTACCCGTGGGAACTCGGGCTTCAACTCCATCACGGCGCGTATAGCCAAGCAATCCTTCAAAATCGCCATCACGGAAAGCGATCGCGGCTGTATTCACAAAACTGCGATCAGTTGTCTCACCACCTGTAGAGAGACTGGTCACAACTGACTGTGTAGGAATCTTTTTGAGCAAATCCGCAGGCTCGATCGTGCGGAAGCTGACCACGCCGCCCAGTGCATCGCTGCCATAAAGTGCCGAGGCGGGGCCGCGAATTACTTCTACTCGTTGCAGACTCTCGATATCAACATAGTCGCGTCCAATCGAAGGTGTGCCAAATGAGAACTGAGTGGGAACTCTAATTCCATCATTAAGGATTAGAACCCGATTTCCACCTAAGCCGCGAATATTAATATCTTGCAATCCATAGCGGCGACTGCTACCAACAGAGACATTCGGCTCATAACGAAAGACATCGCGCAAATCTTGCGATAAAGTCTGATCGAGTTTTTCGGCATCAATTACCGCGATTGACCCCGGGGTGAGTCTGACAGGTCTTGCAGTGCGCGTCCCTGTAACCGTAATCTCTTCGTCAGGTTCAGAGTCTCGATTGAGGCTAAAGACTTGATCTTGGATTTTCAGCGTCACTTCCTGAATCGGTGGCTTGCCATTGCCGAGTATATTCACGCGAATTTGATTGGGATCAAGTTGGGTAATGCTGATATTACTGATTTCTTGGGTGGGATTATCAGCTGTAAATTCTTGTGCGTCAGGCAATGTGAGAACTGCATTGGGAATATCGGCAACTAAGTTATTACCTTCAATCCGAAACTTGGAAGGATCAATTTGGAGCGATCGCTTGTCCTGTGTTTCCAAAACAATCTCTAATCCTGAGGCTTTAGGATTAAGCTGGACTCTAATGACTTGAATAGGTGTGGCTTGGGCGATCGCTGAGGGTGGTTTCTGAGTTGGGAATAAATCAGAGGCGATCGCATATTCCTGAGATAAAAGCAAAATAGGAATGCTAAGTAATAAAAAACCAGCATTCTTAATCAGAATGTGATGTAGTTTCATATAATTTATAGATGTCGATTGGATTTCGATAATTGCGAGGGCAAGTTGACGCTTGCCCTTTTTTTAATGAAGGCTAGCTTTTTACTAAAGCTGGCGCTGGCGATAACAGACAAATCTGTAATCCTACGGGAGTATTTATTGTGACCGCTTCCACATTAAACACTTGACGCAGATTTTCAGGAGTGATCGCTTCAAGCGGAGTACCGATCGCGGCGATATTTCCTTTTTTCAGCATGGCAATGCGATCGCTATAACGCACAGCTAGATTTAAATCATGCAGCACCGTAATAATCGATAACTGACGCTCTTGATTAAGAGATTTCAAGAGTTCTAATAGCTCTAATTGGTGATGCAAATCTAAAAATGTGGTCGGTTCATCGAGCAAGAGAACTTCAGGGTTTTGAGCGAGCGTTAGTGCCAGAAAAGCTCGCTGACGTTCACCGCCAGAAAGCTGCTCGACCGCGCGATCGCTAAATTCGGTGAGTTGAGTTTGCGCGATCGCCACTTCCACCATTTCTTGATCTTCTAAACTCAAATCCCATTGCCACCAGGGCTGATGCGGTGTGCGCCCGAGACTGACCAATTGCCGCACGGTTAGCCCCGCAGGTACGACTTGCTGCTGCGGCAAAATCGCCATTTGCCGCGCCACTGACTTTGCTGATTGTTGATGGATTGCTTTGCCATCAAGTAGAACAGTACCAACTTGAGGCATGAGAATACGGCTAAATAATTTTAGTAAAGTCGATTTGCCAGAGCCATTAGCTCCAACCAGACTTAGCCATTCTCCTTTATGCAGAGATAGCGACACATCTTTGACGATCGCTTGCTTGGTGTAGCCACCTGATAAATTTTGGGAATCTAGCAGCGAATAGGAATCATCATGATTAAAATAATTCATGCGGCGTTCCTCTTGCCACGGCGATAGAGCAACCAGATAAATAGTGGTGAACCAAATAGAGCGGTCACTGCGCCGACAGGTAACTCGACCGTACCAATTCGCGACAGTAAATCAGCTAGAGTCAGCACCCATGCACCTGCGATCGCCGAACATGGCAAAATCCATCGGTAATCAGAACCGACCAGTAACCGCACGCCATGAGGGACGACCAATCCCACAAAGCCGATTAGCCCTGCCATACTTACTGCACTTGCGGCTAGCAAACTCGCCACGGCTCCAATCGCTAAACGCGATCGCGCTAGCGATGCACCCAGACCCGCAGCCATGTCATCACCGAGATTTAGTAAATTAAGCGGACGAGCTAACAGGCAACCTGCGATTAGCGCAAGCACAACGTAAGGAGCAACATTATTCACTTCTGACCAGCCGCGCCCATTTAGGCTGCCGATCAGCCAATTTAGCGCCGCCTGTATCCTGCCATCGTCAGCAAGTAGCAGCAATGTCGTCTGAATCGCACCAAACATCGAGCTAATCGCCACACCTGCCAAAATCAGCCGCTCGACCGAAAGTCCGCCGCCCAAGTAGCCCAATGCATAGACGAGAGCCGCCGTAGCGATCGCCCCAACCCATGCACCGATCGGAACCCAAGCTTGAGCAAAGCCCAATGTGATCATGGCGATCGCCACTAGACCTGCACCTGAAGAAATGCCCAACACAAACGGGTCAGCAAGCCCATTTCGCAGCATCCCTTGCAGTAATGCACCCGATAGCCCTAACGCCGAACCAACCACCAACGCGGCGAGAATGCGTGGTAATCGTAGTTCCCAAATGATCGTCTCATTAATCGGCGATCCTTGATGACAGAGCGCTTGCCAGAGGTCGGGCAAGCTGATCGACACGGCTCCTTTGCAGAGCGAAACTGCCATCGTCAGCACCAGTCCCACTGTCAACAAAATCAAAGTAGGGATAAAGCGATCGCGCAAAAGCGAATGAGAATCAAATCGAATAAATTTAAATTTCTGAACAGCCATCAATCAAATTAACCTGAATAACTCTAATCCTAACTTTTTTGCGATCGGGCTATGTATTTAATCTATCTAAACTCCAAACTCAGATTTTAATAGGCTTACCCACTTCTTGAGGCGTTCATCAGTTAGTTCTGATTGATTAGTATCATCGATCGCCAAACCGACAAATTTATTGCCGCGTACAGCCTTTGACTCATCAAATTCATAGCCTGCAGTTGACCAATAACCAACTGTTTTACCACCACGCTCAGCAATCTTTTCTTCGAGAATCCCGATCGCATCTAAAAAGTTATCAGAATAACCAACCTGATCGCCACAACCAAAATAAGCGACTTTTTTACCCGAAAAATCCATGCCATCAAGTTCAGGAAAGAAACCTTCCCAATCTGACTGCATTTCACCGATGTTCCAAGTTGGGCAACCAATAATTAGGAACTTGTAGCCATCAAAATCACTAGCATCGGCGCTTGCCATATCGTGCAGTTCTACAAGATTAGCCCCAAACGCCTTTTGAATCTCTTCCGCCACACTTTCAGTAGTACCAGTTTGAGTGCCAAAAAATAAGCCAATAGCCATAATTTTATTTATCCTTATTTTGATTTTGTTTAGTCAGCAGTGCTAAAGAGGTCAGGGATTTTAGAAGTTAGGATAGGCGGCACTTCGCGCCGCCTATCCTAACTTCCAGATCACTACCCGTTTAGTCTTAGTTAAATGATGGGAATGATTTTTCAATAAAGCCTTCGTGCAGGGTCAAATAGCGATCGCTCCAACTAATCAACCCTTCAGTCTTTAGTTGACTGAGCGCTCTAGTCATCGTTACTCTCGTTGAGCCAATTGTGTCGGCAATATCTTGATGCGTGAGTTTTATATCAATCCGAATCCCGCGATCGCAAGGCTTACCGAACTTATCAGATAGCCAAATCAAAAACTTTTTGAGCTTGACATCAACAGTTCGGCAATGGGCAATGCTGAGGAGTTGCTGCGTCTGCTGACAATGGGCAATAATCGCTGTAGAAGCTCGCTCCCAAAGAATCGATGGCAAAATCTCAACTTCTACATCGCTTAAACATTGAATCTGATATGGATCAAGAGTAGACATCAGACTGCCAACAATATCACCTTCATTCCACATTCCCAAAACGATTTGATTACCATCTTCATCACAAGTCAGAGTCCGCACAGTTCCTTTCTTGATCTGCCATAAAATATCACTGCGGAGAGGGATATTTTCGTAACGTTTGAAATGATAGTGAACTAAATCGT
The DNA here is from genome assembly GCA_043743655.1 of Cyanobacteriota bacterium. Classification (GTDB taxonomy): domain Bacteria; phylum Cyanobacteriota; class Cyanobacteriia; order Pseudanabaenales; family Pseudanabaenaceae; genus Pseudanabaena. The sequence goes on from JAYTWB010000504.1 coordinate 5,722, forward strand.
AGTTGAGAAGATTTAAAATTCTTGAAGGCGCAATACAAATTGACAAGTTGTTTTCAGCTAATTTGACTAATGTGGAATTCATAAATTGAACCTTCTTGTGATTTCTTAGCAGATAGATGAGACTGTTCACTTAAGGTGTATTTAGGCTTGCATCAGAGACATCAACAACCAAAAGTTGACTAGATAAGTTAATGACGCGATCGTGAGTAAGATTCCAAGAAATAGCGCCATAATTTTGTTCTCTCAAACTTGCTTTTCACAGAAAGATTTAGATTTTCTCGCCACCTTCTTTCAAAGAGAAAGAGTGTGTGTGAGTTAGCCTTAAGCTTCAGCATGCATATTTAGCGGTTGATTTGATATTGAGAATTAAGTTACTAAAATCTAATCTGCTAATTTAGGTATTGCAGTTAATAGGAATAACTTGCAATAACTCGTACTTTGATAATCCTACTAGAGAAAATTTTATTGAGAATTAGTTTCATTAAAATCTTAATAAAACTTAATCATTAATCTCCAAAAGCTAAGTGCGAATTTTAGATGCAAAATTGTTCTCGATCGCAGATGGATCGCATATTCACTAGGCTTTTGGCTATCCTAATAAATATGCGATCCAAAGTCCTGTAGGCAAATAATGAAAAGAGAAATGCGTAAGTTGGGTTGGGTTGTCGGATGGATATTTCTAGGTCTCGCAACTAGCCCTACAAGTTGGGCGTTAGACAAGTCAGCCGATCGCCAAGGCATAGACGCACGCACTCTACAAAAAGCTCCTTACAACCTCACAGGCAAAGATGTATTTGTTGGGCAAATTGAGCTAAGTCGTCCTAGTCGCTTTGCTGTGGATAAAATTACTAATAAGCTTTTACAGCTTGATCGCGCGATCGTCCAACCCTACGAAGTATTTTTTCGCGATCGCCAAGCAATCCCCAATAAAAACTTAGATGATCACTCGGCTCAAGTTGCCGCAGTGATCATTAGTCAAGACAAAATTCGGCGTGGCATCGCCCCAAACGCTAAGTTACTTTCTTCTGCATATTCGCAACGCCGCCAAGATGGTCAGCCTGAAGCCTGTATCGCCGCACAACATATCGCTCGACAATATAACAGTACTGTTCGCGCGATCAATTTCAGCTTTGGCGAACTGCTGAGCGAAGACCCGCGCCCCAACGCCACCCTTGATGGCGCGGCATTGCTGACACTCTGTGTTGATTGGATCGCCACTACTCATAACACAGTGCCAGTGGTGGCGGGAAATCAAGGCAAGGGCGGCATCCCGATTCCCACCGATCTTTACAATGGATTTACGGTCGGATTTACGCGTGAGGTCGATGGCATTTATCGTCAACTCGATCGCGGCAACCTCATCGATGAGCCATATCTCGATCGCAACAACAATGGCAAATATGATCGCGGTGAAGTTTTTAGTGATCTCAATAAAGACGGTAAATGGACAGCAGGTGTAGAAAGCCCCGTTAATGGCAGGCGATCGCTTGCTTTACTTGCCCCTGGAAATAACCTCAAGCTCCCGACTTTACAAAGCAAATTTAAAACCGCTAACGGTTCTAGCTTTGCCGCCCCCCATGTGGTCGGGACGATCGCCTTATTACACGAATACGCTAACCGCCAGATCGAATCGGGTA
>JAYTWB010000505.1:0-6781 GCA_043743655.1 Cyanobacteriota bacterium
GCCCACACCTTAGATTTAATTGATTCTCAATTGAGCTACAGCTTCATGGATTGCGTTCGCAATATAATCAATATGCTCATCGGTATACATTTCGTTCCAAGGTAGAACTAGAACTGACTCTAAGCCAGCATAAGTACCCGTAAAATGGGCGGAATCATAATCAACAGCTTCAGGTCGAGCCAAAGTAAAAGGAAATCGAGAGTTCCCAAATGTGCGTTGTTTCTGGAATATCTCGCACATAAAAGCTGGCTTCTGGATATAGCGTGGAGCCGAAAAAATACCTCTTGGTTTTAAATTCTTTGCCAAGCCAACCGCTCCATCGGTGATTTTCTGACTATCAACGCTCAGGCAATATTTCCAATAAACATGAGTATTACGAGCATCAATCAACGGTGTCGAAATGCCATCTAAACCTTGTAGTTTGGTCGTTAATTTATCAGCGGCAACTTGACGTTTTTTGATGATTCCTTCTAATTTAGCAAGTTGCGCGACCGCCACCGCTCCTTGCAACTCACACATCCGACCGTTGAGAGCGAGGAAATAATGATCGGGCTGAGCGTCGCCATATCCCCAAGCTTTGTTGACAAATAAGAACATCCGCCTTGCAAAAGCTTCGTCATTAGTTGTGACAATTCCACCTTCTCCAGTGGTGATATGTTTGCCTTGTTGCAGGCTGAAGCAGCCAATTGAACCGATCGCACCAACTTTCGTACCATTATGTTCGGCGAGAAAAGATTGGGCGCAGTCTTCGATAATGGGAATACCGCGTGATGCTGCTAGCTCAACAATCTCGGTCATATTGCAAGGATTGCCAAACAAATGCGTGACGATGATTGCTTTAGTGCGATCGCTTAAACAAGCCTTGATTGATTCCGCTGTGACATTCCAAGTTTGGGGATCAACATCGGCAAACATAGGGATCGCGCCCTGATAGAGAATTGGTGTTAAAGCACCCATATCAGTAATGGAGGTGGTGATAATCTCATCACCTGGCTCAGGATCAATTGCTACGATCGCCGTATGAATCGCTCCAGAACCTGAAGAACAAGCATAGGCATATTTGACACCGATCAGTTCGGCAAACTGACTTTCTAGAGCTTTGACAAACTCGCCTTTAGTGCTGGTAAGCGTACCACTACGAATCACTTCCGAAAGTAATTTAATCTCTTCTTCTCCAAGAGTTCTTCCAGATGAGTCTTGATCTGAAGGTAATTGGATCGGCTTCGTGATAGTTGAGGTGGACTCAGGCATGACAATTAATACTCCTTGAAAAAATGTAGAAAAAATGTAATTGCTTTTAAAACTTAAAACATCGAAACAATAGTGCAAAATACAATCAATTCTTTGCGATCAATCCTTTGTCTCTACCGTGTTTTGATTGTTTTCATAAATAGCAGAACCAAGATGAAAAATTTCTTCAAAATAGTTTTTGCTCTGCATTGATAAAATGCCCAAACTAAATAGTTGAATTGATAAAATCAAAGTGATGCCACCAATAAAAAAGGTGTGTGGAGCCTGAGTATATGCCATAGCAACCGCATGAGCGAAATCAGGAAACTCTTCAGATAGCGCTAATCCTTGATAGTTTGTCCAAGAACGCGCGATCGCCCAAAAGTTGGCATATAGAGAAAGCAAAAATAAGATCAAGCTAGGAATGAGAAAAAATATCACAGGTCGGAACAGAAATCCAGATAGCAGAACGGCTAAGGTCTGCTGAGCGATTTTCATACTAGAAGCTCTTTTTGTCTGCTTTGCTTTTTGAGGGAGCCAACAGAGATGTGCGGGGATTTCTTCAATCCGCACACCCAACAATCTTCCTTTATGAATAATCTCGGGGTTGATTTCCATTCCCTTTGATCGCAGGTTTAACTTCTTAAGAAAATTAGCATCATAAACTCTAACCATTCCTGTCAACGTGGCTAGGCTACGCTTATCTGTAAAGGATAGAAATCGATTTGCCCAAATACTTAGAGTCTTCCTAAGCCAAGGCACGTTGGAGATAGAACCACCACGCATATATGGCGAAGCTACAACAATCCTAGCTTGAGTTTTGACAATTCTATCTAACATCTCGCCAATGTGATCAGCGGAGTAGCTCAAGTCTAGATCGACAACAACTATATAATCTCCATGAGAATGTTTAAATCCATATCTCAACGCTTGTCCAAGCCCAAAATTAACACGGTGGTGAAGTACTGTAATATTGTCTCGGCTCTTGGCAAATGCTAACGCCTGCGTGTGAGTTTCATCTCTGCTTCCATCATTGACAATAATCATCTCCCATCCATAATCAGCCTCTAGAGATTGCATATAATCACAGAGAATGATTAAGTTGCTTTCAATGATAGCTGATTCATTGTAGGCTGGGACAACTAAAGAAACCAAGTGTTTGGCAGACTTATGCTTTAAATTATGGCTTTCATTACTCGACTCTAAATTTGCTTCATCAACTTGGGAAGTCGATGAAGAGAGTGCTTTAAATTCTAAAGCTTGATTAGAAGAAGTCATAAATTTATACTAATAGAACATGTTCTCAGATAATCTTGGCAATGCTTAATGGTCAAATTTCTCAACCAAATTTCTTGTCTAGCAGCACCTTCTTACTTAATATTTACTTTTGATTTCTTGATTGCTATGTATATATGATTACTAAAAGGTTAACAAAAATCAAGTCTAAAGGTTATACACAAGTTATACAGAGGTTATCGGAGAAGTATAAACTTATAATAAGGTATGCAGTTTTCAGTTTATTGCAAGAAATTATACTGTTCAGACATACAAGCTTAAAATTTAATTAAGAGCTGATGACATAAGAGCTGATGGCATTGATAAAATTAATCGCAGATTGACGAATTTCTTGTTTTTCATGTTCAGGTTTCTTATCATAAGAATTAACCATTAACGAAACTCTTCCATTTTCAGCAAAGCTTTCGCGATGCTGATCAACAAAGTTCCAATACAAATAATTGAATGGACAAGCAGTTTCACCTGTTTTTTCTTTGACATCATATTTACATTGAGAACAGCAGTTGCTCATTTTGTTGATATAATTTCCGCCTGAAACATAAGGTTTAGAAGCTAATATCCCTCCATCAGCGAAGGTAGACATTCCTAAAACATTTGGAAGTTCCACCCATTCATAAGCATCGACATAGGCAAGCCAAAACCATCGACTTAGTTGACGAGGGTCGGTGTTGGTGAGATTACTGAAATTGCTCAAGACCATCAAGCGCTGGATGTGATGCGAGTATCCGTAGTCGAGAACGTGACTAATTGCGTCTTTAAGGCAAAGTAAATCTGTATTTCCATCCCAATAAAGTTGTGGTAAATCGTGGCTAAATTCAAAATAATTGCTCTCTCTTGCTTCTGGCATTTTGGCTTCGTAGTAAATCCGAATATATTCGCGCCAACCCAAAATTTGCCGCACAAATCCCTCTACTGAATTTAGCGGCGCTAGATTTTGGTTGTAAGCAGCGATCGCCATTTCGCACAGTTCTTGTGGCAGTAGTAACCCATTATTGAGATAGATCGACAACACTGAATGAAATAGAAATGGTTCGCCGAGCTTGATTGCGTCTTCATAGGCTCCAAAATTGGCTAGGCGGGTTTTGATAAATAATTGAGCTAACTCGAGGGCGCGATCGCGGGTTACGGCATAGCTAAATTTGTCTAATTTACCAAAAGCATTGGGTAAATAATTTTCAACTAATGCGATAACTTCTTGAGTAATTATATCGGGCGCGACCTCATCGATTTCTGGGATTGTGACTGTCTTGGGTAGCGCTTTGCGGTTCTCTTTGTCATAGTTCCAATTACCGCCGATGGGCTGGCTATTTTCCATTAGGTAGCCAGTCTGTTTGCGGAGTTCTCGATAAAAAGTTTCTAAGCGATAACCTTTTTTGATTTTAGTTTTAAATTTGCTAGCCTCAGCGATAAAAAAGTTGTTAGGAATGCTTTTAAGGCGATCGCCAAATTTATTTTTTAATTCTGCCATCCGCGATCGCGTATCCCACTCGGATGGTTGCATGTAAGTAAGTGCAATTTTTGGATGAAGCTCTAGAAATTCTGCCAGAGCTTCGGCATGATGGCTCTCAGTAAATAAATTTAAAACAGGAAATCCTTGCTGATGACAGGCGATCGCAAAGTGGCGTTGGGCGCTGAGGATATAGACTAATTTCTGTTTGTGATGCGGAATTGCCGTTGCATAAGCAAGGGATTCCACAAAGATTAGCAATGGCTTTTGAGCAAGTAGTTCGGTAGGAAATACATCGAGATTTAGTTGATCATGCAGAATAAATATTGCGCGATCGCCATTTGTTAGCTGTTTTTCTAAACGTGATGTGATCGGATAGTTATCAATTTGCGAAAGAAATTCACGCGAAGCTTCTAACATATTGATTCTAGTTGATTAATTTTAAGTACTAACTGATGTTCTGTGGAAGGTTCTGAGACCCCCAGCCACTTTCTCAAAGGTAGTAGGGGTATTTGAGTTTTGCGTAAGTCCCACAACTTATAAAATACTTGCAAAGCAAGTATTTTATAAGTTGTTTTTGACTATGCTATAAACTAAACCTTGACTAAACCACTATGACGCAATAAAGGAGCGGTGCTTGGTTCGCGTCCTCGGAAGGTTTTGAAGACTTCCATCGGATGTTTGCTGCCACCGAGAGCAAGCACTGTATCGCGATATAGCCGACCTGTGGATGCGATCGCGTCTTCATTTTCCAGTCCAGCCTCCTCAAAGGCGGCAAAAGCATCAGCACTCAGAACTTCCGCCCACTTATAGCTGTAATAACCCGCAGCATAACCACCTGCAAAGATATGACCAAAAGAACATAAGAAATTATCTTCAGGCAATGGTGGCATTACCATTGTGGTCTCCGCAAGACGCGATCGGAACTGGATCACACTTTCAGTGCCACCGCTCTGATAGCGGTGATGGAGTTCGATATCGACAAGACTGAAATGTAACTGGCGCAATAGTCCTGAACCACTCATGTAGTTTTTAGAAGCAATTAACTTTTGATAATAAGACTCAGGAAGTACTTCACCTGTCTCATAATGTTTTGCCATGCCGAACAAAGTTGCGCGATCGTAGCACCAGTTCTCCATAAATTGACTAGGAAGTTCCACTGCATCCCATTCAATATTATTGATGCCTGAAGCTCCTGAATAGTCAACCTGTGTCAGCATATGCTGCAAGCCGTGTCCAAACTCATGAAAGAGCGTTTCCACATCTCCGAAGGTCATCAGGCTGGGTTTGCCATCGACAGGCGGCGATTGATTGCAAATGAGATAGGCGACAGGGATGCGCGTAATCGATTTGCCATCTTCGATCACTTTTGCCCGTCCGATGCAGTCGTTCATCCATGCACCGCCACGCTTTTCGGCTGGGCGACTGTAAGGGTCAAGATAAAAATAAGCGATCGCCTTACCCAGTTCGTTCTGAACTTCAAAAAATCTTACATCCTCATGCCAAATTGGAGCCGTTCCATCAGCAGCCACAACGCTAATTCCAAATAAGCGCTTAACTAGAGCAAATAATCCTTCTAAAACTTGAGGCAATGCGAAGTAAGGGCGCAACTCTTCGACTGTGAAGTTAAACTTAGTTTCACGCTGACGCTCAGCCCAATAGGAAGTATCCCAATGCTGGAGATCACCTAAAGTTGAAGAGCCTTGCTCTTTGGCAAATTCTTTTAGTTCGGCAAATTCAGCAACTGCGGCGGAGTAGCTAGACTGACGCAATTCTTCTAATAATTTCTCGACTGCCTCAACATCGGTCGCCATTTTACGAGCCAGACTAAGTGAGGCATAGCTGGAATAGCCAAGTAACTCGGCTTTTTGGTGACGCAAGACGAGAATGCGATCGATCAATGGCGAATTGTCAAACTCACCATTGGCGGCGCGGCTGACAAAGGCGCGATAAAGCTTCTCGCGAAAGTCTCGGCGGCGACTATGCTGCATGAATGGAACATAGCTAGGATAGTCGAGAGTGATGCACCAAGGGCCATGTTCAGGTGTGGCTTTGTCGTCACCATCGAGTCGAGCCGCCTGAGCCGCTTGAGCTAAAAGACTAGGCGGTAAACCTTCAATTTCGTCAGCTTTTGTCAGCGTCATGCTAAATGCTTTAGTCGCATCAAGAACATGATTAGAAAAATTAGTGGAGAGTTCAGCAAGTTCCATTTGAATCGCATTAAACTTCTCTTTTGCTTCACCTTCTAAGCCAACGCCTGACAGTTCGGCATCACGGATCGCTGCTTCGACAATTCTTTGCTGTGCAGGTTCGAGTTTATCCCAACTATCTGAAGCCCGAATTACTTTAAAAGCTTTGTAAACTGGCTGACTTTGACTAAAGCGATTAAAAAATTCAATTACTTTTGGTTGAACAACCTTGTGAGCCTCGCGCAATTCGGCACTGTTTTTGACACTGAGCAAATGCTCGATCGCTCCCCATCCCCAACCGATTCGCTCCGTGAGGCGTTCTAATGGTTCGACTAAGCCTGACCATGTCGGCTGTAAGTTGGCTTCGAGATTGGTCAGTTCTTTGCTAGCCTCTTCGAGTAGTTGGGCGATCGCGGGAATAACTTGTTCAGGCTTAATCTCTAGAAATGGTGGCAGCCCTTTGCCAATCAGGAGCGGATTAGTAACTTCACTCATAAATTTTCTTTTAAGTAATCTTTAAGTTTTGTAAATAACTACATTGATTATACTGCAAGGAAGAATTGCTACTTACAGCCTGTTGAGACTTTAAGTAGTACAGATAAATTTTTGAAAGCGCCGC
>JAYTWB010000506.1:0-6734 GCA_043743655.1 Cyanobacteriota bacterium
GAGGAATAACAAGTTAAGAGGGATTTACGAAGACTCTAAGACCACCAAGGTGCTTCATTGGTGCGGAAGTCAGTTTCAGTCCAAGTGCTAAACTGCACAACGTCATCGGTAATTGTGATGTGAGCAAGAGCGAGCGATAGTGGTGCAGGTCCACGGACGACCTTACCTTCGTTGTTGTACTGAGAGCCATGACAAGGACACATGAATTTATTTTCAGCGACATTCCAAGGCACAACGCAACCGAGATGTGTGCAAACTGCATTTAGTCCGTAGGAGGCAATTTCTTTGTTGTCAGTCACAACGATATAGGTGGGGTCGCCCTTGAGTCCTTGCGCGAGTTCGCGCTCGCCTGCTTGATGACTTGCCAAAAATGCTGAGGCAATCACATCATTGCCAAGAGCGTCTTTTGCCGCAACTCCACCACCTGCACCTCCGCGGGATGGAGGCACAAAATATGCTGCGACAGGATAAATTGCCGCAAGTGAGGTGACAGCAGCAGAACCTCCTAAGATTAGGTTCATAAATTGACGGCGACCCATGCTAGGGACATCGGCGGATGCGGAAGCTTGACTCATAAATTTGACTAATAATTAGAATTAACGATTTAGCTGAGAAATATTACGTTTTATATATAACTTCTTACCATGATATCGATAATACTTGGACTTCTATCTAGTTGTTTTGCAACGAAATGTTAAGTGCCATAGTTCAGTGTCAGTTAAGTGTGGCGGTTTCAAGAAGGATTTCAGCAAGTATTGTTAAAGTTAATATGGGTTCTGGTTAGGCTGTTTTGAGTAAGCGATGGTTCGCAATGCGATCGCACTTCTCCAAGATGCTGACAAGATGCTGAATTTTTTGAGACTTGACTTGGCGCATATGAATGAAAAACCCACCTCTCAGTTCTCTAAATATCGGATATTGGGCTTAGTTGGCAGGGGACAATTTGGCAAGGTTTTGTGCGCTCGGATGCGAGATACAGATAAGTTGGTCGCACTTAAAGAGCTTGAACACAAGCGATTTTCGACCAGTAAGCTGTTAAGAGAATTACGGTTTTTATTGACTTTAAAGCATGAGAATATTGTGGCTTGTACGGCGCTTGTCCATCATCAAATGTATGGTCAAAATTATCGCTATCTGGTGATGGACTACTGCGAGGGTGGGACATTACGAGATTTAATGAACTATACAAAGACACTATCGGTGCAGCAATGCTTTAAATTAATAAATGATATTTTGCTGGGGTTAGAAAATGCCCATGCGGCAAATATCATCCATTGTGATATCAAGCCTGAAAATATCTTGATCAAGGTTACGGCTAAGGGCTGGCTTGCCAAAATTTCAGATTTTGGGATTGCTCGTCTTAGCCAAGAAGTTCGTTCTGAAGGAAGTAATAATACGGGTTCGCCCGGGTATATGGCTCCTGAGCGATTTTATGGTCAATTTTCTGTAGCTTCAGATATTTATGCGGTGGGAATTATTTTATATGAGCTTTTAGTTGGTCATCGTCCTTTTTCAGGGATGCCAACTGAGTTGATGAACGCTCATTTAAATCAACGCGTAGTTATTCCCAATACTTTGCCGCGATCGCTACAAATTATCATTGCGCGATCGCTAGAAAAATTACCCAAGCGAAGATATGACTCCGCGCAAGCGATGCGACTAGATTTGTTAGCGACAATTCATGATCAAGATTTTAGTCAGATGGAAATGGGCGCTAATGCGGAAAGTTGCGCTAATGTTGCCTTTTCCAAGAAAGCTATATATTTTTCTCAGAAAGTCGTACCTGATAAAGTCATTGGCTTAGTGGGTGCGGAAACGGCTAATCTCCCGTCTGGGTTATTTTTATCTGGGTTATATAGTGCGTCAACCTTTCATTTAGATCAGCATGATCTGCGACTCGATCAAGAAGAAAGAATTGCTAATTGTGAATATCAGATTGAGGAGATCGCTTTTGTGAGACAAACTTTGTTTGTCTTAGCTAGCACAGGCATATATCAGTTTTGGAATGGAAAGCCCAAATTTTTATATCAATCAGCGCAACCTTTTAAATGGACAATTTCTCCTCAAGGCGATTGGTTGGCTGTCTCAAATGGGAAGCAATTAGAAATACGCAATTTAGTTTATGGAAGGATCATGCGTTTGGAGTTCGCGACTAGAGCTTTAAGTTGCCTAGTTGCCTTTGACAAGCATCATCTAGTTACGATCGCCAACAAGCCCGAAACTAATGAAAGTCGTGCGATCGTAATTTCGCGGCGTGGCAATATTATGTATAAGTTATCTTTACCCATCCCGATTGATGCGGCGATCGCCACTTTTACTGACAGTCGCATACTTGTCCGCGAAGCAGGTAATCATCAAAATATATTTTTGCTTGATCTCAAACCCTATCGGTTGGCGCGGATTTGTCTACAATATGAAGTCCTGATAATGACGGCGACACTTTGGGGATATGCCATTACGGCTAGTTACAATCAATTCCAAACTATTTTGATTTTGCTAGATTTACGCGGCAATAGTATGAGTAATTTAATTATTGATGGTGAAGTTACGGCGATCGCACCACTTGACACTAACTTGTTAGCGATCGCAACTTCAGAGATATCAGGCTATAAGATATACGCGATCGATCTTAAAAAGCTCGAAATTGATATAGTTTTTTAGGATACTTAAAACTTAGGAACGTGAGTTGCTCGCTACACAGGCAACTCACGTTTCGCGGAAACATTATAGGTACTTAGTCGATTAACATCATTTTTAAAGTTGTGGGTTTAGATAGATCGCCTTCAAACAGAATTTTGCAATTAGCATGAAGATGACGAGCAACATGATATAGAGCTTCGATCTGGTGGGGTGCATCTATCTTAATAGCAACTTCTTCTAATGAAAGAGATACCTCAGATGACTTCAACACGGCGATCAGCTGTTTTTGTAGAGCGAGAACTTCTGCACCAGCTTTCTTGCCAGCTTCGACACCTGGTTGATGATATGCATTGATATTCACTAGCGAGGCATAGAAGCTAACCGCGCGTTCATATAAGGCGATTAATGCGCCAACTGTAACTTCAGAAACAACGGGAATTGTCACCGTAATCGAGTCTCTCCCATTCTCATAAAGTGCGCTGCGAGTGCCTTGCAAGAAACCTAATAGATAATCTCCTGTGACTACACCTGCTTCCACTTCAGGATGTGGTCTCGCTGAGTCTTGGAGAACTTCGATAAAGGTCGCAAAAAAGTTGGGTACACCTTCGCGGAGTTGCTGCACATAGGCATGTTGATCAGTGGAGCCTTTGTTACCATAGACGGCGATCCCTTGATAGACAGTATTACCATCGAGGTCTTGCTCTTTACCGAGGGATTCCATTACCAGTTGTTGCAGATAGCGACTAAATAATAGAAGTCGATCTTTATAGGGCAAGACCACCATGTCTTTTTCACCTTTGCCATTGGTCGCAAAGTACCATGACATCGATAGTAAAGCGGCTGGATTTTGACGAACATCTTCGATACGCGTGGCAGCATCCATTATTTTTGCGCCGCGTAACATCTCCCGAATATCAATACCTTGCAAAGCCGCGGGTAACAAGCCAACTGCTGAGAGTTCAGATGTGCGCCCGCCGATCCAGTCGTACATTGGGAACTTATCTAACCAATTATTGGCGATCGCGTATTTCTCCAACGCACTACCAACACCTGTAACCGCGATCGCGTGTTTCGCAAAGTCTAAACCTGCTTTCTGAAAGAAAAATTCAGCTTCTTTCATCCCATTAGCTGCTTCAGGAGTGCCGCCCGACTTAGAAATCACCAATACTAATGTCGTACTGAGGCGATCGCCTAACAGATCAAACACTAAGTCGATGCCATCAGGATCAGAGTTGTCAATAAAACTGATTTTAAGCGGAACATCAGCTTTAGCAAAACACTGAGCCACAAACTGCGGTCCTAGCGCCGAACCACCGATGCCAATCGATAAAATATCCGTAAAGCGTGGGGCAGTCGGTGGATGAATGAGACCTGCATGAACTTTTTTCGTGAAGTTTTCGAGGCGGTCAAGTGTCTCTGTAATATCTTTACGCAATTCTTCAGTGGGAGCGAGCTCAGGCGATCGCAGCCAATAATGCCCAACCATGCGCTGCTCGTCAGGATTAGCGATCGCGCCTAACTCCAGAGCTTTCATGTCCGCAAAAGCCTTGACAAACTTAGATTGTATTTGGGTTACAAATTCAGGCGTGAACTTGATCCGACTGACATCCAAGTAAATACCAAGCTCTGAATGATAGTAGAGCCAGTCTTGATAACGTTGCCATAACTCCACAGCCGAATTCATACAAACCTCATATTGCGTTGTGTCAATAGCTTACGATGGATTTTAATATGTATAGTGCCAATCCTAAGCGACAAATTACGACCTTGTGTGCATGAGAAATTGTGAATAATCTCAAAACCAGCAAGAAATAGGAAAAGATTCACATGAGAATTGATGTAGCGAATCCTTTCTCCTTCTAAATAAGAGCTTTAACTAAGAGCTTTAAATAGGAGCCATACATTAAGAAGTGCATCAAAGTCTAGTAACTCATATCAGCAAAGTGTTAAGGTGAACTCATAGCCAAATCAGCTATTCGGCGCAGTGGGGTAATTATAACGAGCTTGCGCTTCTGAAATCTCTCTGAAATCTCAACGAGGTTATTTTAATAGCTGATTTGGAAAATAGAAACGAGGTTATTAGAGATGAAACTTGTAATCCAAGGCAAGAATATTGAAGTCACTGAAGCCATCCGCGAATATGTCGAGCAGAAGATCGACAAAGCGGTTGGGCATTTTCAAGCATTAACCACTGGGGTCGATGTCCATCTATCGGTAGCGCGTAATCCTCGGATCGCTTCTAGCCAGTCCGCTGAAGTGACGGTATACGCCAATGGATCAATCATTCGGGCTGAAGAGAAGACCGAAAATCTGTATGCCAGCATTGATCTAGTTGCTGACAAGATCGCCCGAAAGTTGCGAAAGTTTAAGGAACGCAAGAGTGATCGCGCAGCTGTGAAAACCAGTGTGGCAGTGTTGGAGCAACCACCTTTACCTTTGCCCAATGGCGATCGCGTGGTTGAGTTGCCCACTCAGGTTGTGCGGAACAAGTATTTTACGATGCCAGGGATGTCTGTTGATGAAGCTCTTGAACATTTGGAGTTAATCGATCATGATTTTTATGTTTTTCGCAATGCTAGTACAGGGGATATCAATGTTGTGTATGAGCGCAATCATGGTGGTTATGGTGTAATCCAGCCCCACAATGTCAAATAAAATCGTAATCCAATAAAATCGTAAAGAAAAGGGGGCGCTTTGCGCCCCCTTTTCTTTTGTAAATGTTAATCTAGAAAAAACACTACAGCAAACATATGACTGTTAAGTACGGCGACCAAGCGATCGCAGAAGTAACCCTAACCACTTTTCCCAATCCTCGGATTGGTCGAGACTATAGTGTGCAAATTACATTGCCTGAATACACTTGCAAATGTCCATTCTCAGGCTATCCTGACTTTGCGACAATTTACATTACTTACACCCCAAATCAAGTATTAGTCGAACTAAAGGCAATTAAGCTCTACATTAATAGCTATCGCGATCGCTCGATCTCGCATGAAGAATCAATCAATCAAATCATGGATGATTTTATCAAAGCGGGCGATCCTCTGAGAATTAATGTCAAAGGTGACTTTAATCCTCGCGGCAATGTGCATACAGTCGTAGAAGTGAATTACGCAAAACCGCAATAACTTCTAAAAAGCTCTACTTTAAAAAGCAGGGCTTTTTAAAATTTGATAGTTAGTATAATTTATGAAAATTCGCAAAAAATACCAAGCATCGGCTAATGCAGAAATTAATCTAACCGCTCTGTTAGATGTTGTGTTTTCGATTCTTGCCTTTTTTATCTTAATATCAGCCGCCCTAACTACCCCAACTCAGATTGGGATCGATTTGCCAATTAGCGATCGCAACAACAGCAGCAACCCCAATGATCTCAAACCCGAAGATTTATTTATAATCACTCTTGATCCTGCGGGACAAATGCTATCAGGCGGAAAAGCGATATCCCCGCAGCAGTTAGAGCAAGAAGTGCGTAGCTTTTTGGCAACCTCGGCGCGAGGTACAGTTGTCCTTAGTGCTGAAAATCCAGATGTTTCCTATAAATTAGTGATTAACCGCCTAGCAGAACTCAAAGCGATCGCTGGAAATCGGGTAGCGATCGCCACATCGCGATCGCAATAAGTAGCAAGTAGTAAACAAAACAAAAAACTAAAAAGCTATGTCGAATAATTCCATGCGTCAATTTGCCAACAAAACAGGCAGTCTGATCATCAAGCATCCATTTTGGGTATTCGTGATCGGTTCGTTAGGAATTCATGCTGCCTTTGCTATCATCGCCCCTAGCCCCCTCAAAAAAGTAGAACCACCGCGTGAAGTAACCGTATCCACACTTCCAGTCATTAAACTACCGCCCAAGTCGCTAAGCACTAACTCTAAGTCAAATAAATCACTTTTTGAGAACTTGTTTGTCACACCTTCAACCAATAAACTCCCCACAAATACTTTCCCAACAAATACGTTTCCAAACACTTCCTCATTACGCCCATTAGATTTGAATAGTCTTGACCGTTTAGAAGAGTTACCCCCAGTTACGAATAATTTTGAAGAAGCCCCTCCATTAAACTCAGGCGACTTTGACGCACCGCAGTTTGTTA
>JAYTWB010000507.1:0-1839 GCA_043743655.1 Cyanobacteriota bacterium
GGGCGCACAAACCATAAACTGCGTTTACCATCATGGGAAATACAATCAAGAATCATATTTTTGACCTTAATTGGTAATCGACCATTTTTACGCGATCGCCGCAAACTACTTGGCGAGCATTCCAAAACTTTAGCAATTTCGACAGTTGTCCAGAGTCGAGTAAATAAATCATCAGGCAAAGAAGCCATACTTTGAGCTAATTCTTTCCAAGACTGCACATAAGCTTCAGTTGCTTGAGTATGTTGGATTACCGTCTCGCTATCGACACTACTATTACTGTCAAGTTCTTTTAATGCAGGCGGACGTGCATCTAGCTCGCCATAAATATCGGTGTCAATATAGACTTGCACATTAAATATATCATCCCAACTTTTAAGAAAATCATCTTTCTTTTCTGCTTGCCATCCACTTAAATGACTTCTCAAAGTGTCATCTTTTACTTGGTCTTTTATTTGAGTATCTAGCAGTGAGTTCTCTGTATCTATTTTTGCTGTGTAGATTAAGTTTTTTAGGGACTCCACTACCAAACTCTGTTTATCATAATGGCTATAAAGAGTAACCACCTGTTGGATAAATGATGCAAGCTCCTTTGGCACGGCTAGCATTTCCATATCCGATTGCTGTGTTAGTTGAGAGGGATCGACCACAGGAAAAATCCAAGTAAAATTACTATGGAACCATAAAATTTTTTAAACAGATTTAATCAAATCTGTAGTTTCAAAAGTATAACGCTAGTCTCTGGTGAGGCGACATTTAATCATCGATTTGGAGATAAGCCAAAGTGCGTATGTTTACATCTAAATTTCCGATTATTTATTCTGAGCGCTTCTTAGAACATGATACTGGAGTTTATCATCCTGAAAAAGCTGGTCGGCTGACTGCCATAGTCAATGCTCTAAAAAACTCGGCGATCGCCTCGCAACTAATCTGGCAAGAGCCAAAACTTAGGCAAGATATATTACAAGAAGTGCGCCGTTTTCATACTCAAGACTATCTCGACACTTTGCAAGAGATCACTGAGCGCGGTGGCGGCTATATTGACGGTGATACAATCGCTTCTGCTAACACTTACGATGTGGCGTTATTGGCTCTCAGCGCTTGGCTCGATGGAGTTGATATAGTCCTAGAGTCTGGTCATCCCGCTTTTGTACTAGCACGTCCTCCTGGACATCATGCGCGCGCGCACTTAGGTATGGGATTTTGTATTTTTGGGAACGCATCGATTGCGGCAATCTCAGCGTGCGATCGCTTGAATCTAAATCGGGTGGCAATCCTCGACTGGGATGTCCATCATGGCAATGGCACACAAGAGGCAGTCTGGGATCGTCCTGATATCGCCTATGTGTCTACACATCAAGCGCCATTTTATCCAATGACGGGTGGCAATGAGGAGACAGGCACTCATCACAATATTTTAAATATCCCAATGCGCTCAGGTTCCGCGATCGCCGAATATTTCCCTGTGTTTGAAAATCAAATCATGCCATTTTTACGCAATTTCAATCCTGATCTATTAATCATCAGTGCAGGATTTGACGCTAATGCTGACGATCCTCTAGCCAGCATTTTGCTGAAACCAGAAGATTTTGGTACTTTTACGAAGCTATGTTTAGAACTAACCCCAAAAATCTTATTCGGATTAGAAGGTGGATACGATTTTGAGAGCCTATCGCGATCGGTCATTAGCGTAATCGAAAATTGCTTATCGAAAAATTGGGTTTAAAACCCCGTGCTTCTAGCACGGCTTTATATTAGAATATACCAAGTACCGCAGGGCATACGGGAATTCACGCTTGAGAAGCTAGTTGCAAGACTAGGTATCACTAAGTAAGACCATGT
>JAYTWB010000508.1:0-2585 GCA_043743655.1 Cyanobacteriota bacterium
CGCGTTTGGTATAGCGCCATGTTGTGCGAGTTGGATTAAACAAGCCAACACTATCAGGGCTGCTATAGCCTTTGCCAACTAGCGCCAGATGTTCTGGAGAGATACCATGACGTTGGAGCAGACGATATGCTTCAAAAGCCGAAGATTCGTCAGATAAGACCGCAATCATCAAGCGAGAATGTTTTGAGCGAGTATGAGTCACAATTGCTGCCTGCTATCGACAAAAACATTAAAACCATTATATAGGAATATATCTGTCTAGATTCTACAAAATTTCAGTCAGCTTAAGTCCCCCTCTCCCAAAGGAGAGGAGCTAGGCTTTAGGAAATTCTGCGTCCTATATTATTCATCTTGAATAGCGCATCAAAAGAAGATCAACTTTATCTCTAATATCATCTCTGATTTCTCGATATGATCTATCTGAATCTGGTTGAGGCAAAATCCATTCATCAAAAATACGAGTCATCATCCATTGGTCGGGTAGTCTCATACTCATCGTACACAATGAGATCACAGTATCAAAATCACGAGAATTATAATCGTTGAGTATCTTTGGAGCATTATCGCTGATGTCAATACCGACCTCATGCATGACCCGAACAAAATTAGGATTGCTTTGACCGATAGATAGTCCTGCACTCGCCGTAAAAATGTTTTCTTTTACAGAATCATCCATCCATGCTTCAGCTATTTGAGAATAGGTATTATCTTCGCAGACAAACATTACATTTTTCATTTTTCTTTTTTCTTGGCAGTAGAGCTTCTAATTGATTGGGAATTGATATGTGGATTAGAATTAATATGTGAATTGTTAGAGGCATCGGCTAGTTTCGTTTCCAGAGCTTCGATGCGTTTTGTTAAGTCATCAAGGCGATCGCCTTGTTCGACATCTTGTACGGATATTGTCTGATGTTGCAAAGCCTGAACTAACAGGACTTCGACCATAGCTGCCATGCCCATTTTAGTTTTTTGGACACGCTCTTCTAATTCATCTAGCAACGCATCGGGTAGCCGTACATTTAACTGTCTTTTTTTTGCCATCTGTAAAACCTTTACTGCTATCATTTGCTAGTATATGCTAACTTGCTATAAAAAGCTAGCATATACTAGCACTTCTTAATAGTCTTATAATAAGAGTAAATTTTGTGACAGGCTCATGACAGCAACACCTACAGTTCGCACTCACCGATTGACAAAACAGTTTGATAATCATGTTGCGGTTAATCATCTCGATTTGGAGATCGATCGCGGTGAAGTTTACGGACTGATCGGACCGAACGGTGCTGGCAAAACAACATTGATTCGGATGTTAGCTGCTGCTGAAGAACCAACCACAGGCGAGATATATATTAATGGAATGCGCTTTTTGCGTGGGCAGAATAATCCTGAACTAAAGAGACAGTTGGGATATTTGCCCGATGACTTTCCGCTTTATGATGATCTTACAGTTTGGGATTATCTCGATTATTTTGCGCGTTTATACTTTTTGCGAGACCCACAACGATCGCAGAGATTGCATGAAGTGATCGAGCTAGTGGAACTGCAACAAAAAAGAAATGAGGCGATCGCTACCCTCTCACGCGGAATGAAACAACGCCTCAGCCTTGCTCGAAGTATTATTCACAATCCGACTTTACTCCTGCTCGATGAGCCAGTGTCAGGACTTGATCCACTAGCGCGGGTGCAGGTTCGCAATATTATTCGGTCTCTGCAACAGCAAGGGATGACGATTATCATTTCATCGCACATCTTAAGCGACCTCGCAGAAATCTGTACTTCAATTGGGATAATGGAGTTAGGTAATTTAGTTGAGAATTCGCGACTACAAGCCCTTTACGATCGCAGTAGTCAAGACCAACAGCAATTGCTAATCTCAACTTTGGGCAAAGCTACCGACTTACAAGTTGCCTTGAGGCAATCGGATTTAGTAAAAGAAGTGGAAGTTCTACCAGATAATTCCACGCGTGTCCAATTTGCAGGAAACCTTGAAGATAGCGCCGCGTTATTAAAATCTTTGATCGAAGCAGGTATTCCCATCTCCGATTTTCATCGCACTCAAGAAACCTTAGAAAATATTTTCTTGAAGTCAGGCTATAAAAAAACAAGCTAAAAACCGAGAACTATGTATCGCTCGCTATGTGGGCTAATCTTAAACCCAGACTGTGAGTCGAGTCACCCTCTGGATTTGATTTTTTAAAGGTGGGGCGGTGATATCTCGTAGGTCATGAAATCATAGGCAGGAATAGTATTTGCAAAAATCATCCTTGCCTCATTAACTAAATCTTCTAGCAAAATTGGATTGCCAGGAGCATAGCGAGGGCTGAAATGGGTCATGATCAGCTGCTTCACATTTGCTAAGAGAGCTACCTGCGCTGCCATCGTGCTAGTGGAGTGCAAGCGCTGAAAAGCCATGTCTGAATCTTGATGAGCAAAAGTTGACTCATGGATCAATACATCCGCATTCTGAGCCAGCTCCACCGAACTATCACAAAAAATCGTATCCGTACAATAGGCAATCTTTCGACCAATTTGGGGAGCGCCAGAAAATTCTTTACCATCAATTTTGCGCCCATCAGGAAGCGTGA
>JAYTWB010000509.1:0-4864 GCA_043743655.1 Cyanobacteriota bacterium
CAGTGGCTTCGGAAACAATTTGTTTGTAATCTCCCCAGTTAAATCCACTGGTTTTGATATTAAATTTGATCAGAATAAGTCCTAACAGATTAATCAGACGTATTTTCCATAAATATAAGACTCCTTGCCACCAATCTGTAGAAGTAATAAAAACTTTTGTTTCCGACAATAAATTATTTTTCCGAAAAGCAAGTTGTAAGTTCTCAGATACGACAGGATGACACTCTGTTCCTTGTCCATAAATACGATCAATTTCGTTAATCACTTCTCGATAAAGACTGTCGATTTGAGTCTGACTTGGGGCGGTCACAAATACAATCAAACTAAGTATCTCTTCATGACGAGTGGGAATATCTTGCCAGCGACATTCCAACCCTGAAAAATCGGCGATCGCATACGCATTTTCAGACTTAGGGCTATATAAATCAGTTGTCGCTGTATCTTTAACTAAATTGGTCGCATAACTAATCCCGCCACCTCTCAGGATTGCTTGGTCATAGTTTTCCGATATCCGCAGTTTGGCGACCTTGATTTCATAGTTTGGAGTGACTGCGGCGATCGGGACGATCCCTGTGCGTAAAGTCAGATTAAATTCATCTGCTGCCATCTTCTGCACCGCTAACAATGCTTGCGCTGCCTCTTGGATAAATCTTGGTGGAATGAGAAGAGATGCGCCATCGCCCCCAAATACAAATGGAATCTCTAAGTCTCCGACTATATTTAAGATTACAATGATTGAGCAAGCTCCTAAGAGATTGACATCTTTATATTTGCCCAACTCGATCGCTTTTGTTGATTCGACAACATCAGTAATGATGATGACCCAGTCATCGGGAACTGGATAAAAATTTTCGCTATGAGTGATATCGCCGAAGTTTTGGAGAACAGGTATATCTGCATAAAAGCTTTCAGTACTGATGTTTTTGCGGCGAGGTCTTTGAATACTCATGTCTTTCAACCTGAATGCGATCAAATGCCCCCTGATGCTATCAATACCAAACCGAAACACACTACCTCCAAATGGCTGTAATTCAGGGGGCTGAAAATAACTTAGTGATGATATCCCGCGCGGCATATCATCACTTAGTGATTTTCATGGTGATTTTTATGTGATCATTCCCATTCAATTGTGCCAGGTGGCTTAGACGTGATATCCAGCACCACTCGATTTACACCTTCCACTTCGTTGACAATTCGATTAGAGATAGTTTCTAATAATTCATAGGGAACTCTAGCCCAGTCCGCAGTCATGCCATCTTCACTGGTGACCATTCTTAAGACCACAGGATGGGAGTATGTGCGTTTATCACCCATCACACCGACACTGCGAACTGTTGGTAATAAAACCGCAAATGCTTGCCAGAGATTATTGTATTGCCCTGCGCGATTGACTTCCTGACGAACGATCAGGTCAGCATCACGCAAAGTATTCAGGCGATCGCTAGTAATTTCACCAATAATCCTAATCGCTAAACCGGGACCTGGGAAGGGTTGACGCTTGACAATTTCTTCAGGAAGTCCGAGCGCTGTACCGAGCTTACGCACTTCGTCTTTAAAGAGTTTGCGAAGTGGCTCCACTAGAGTAAAGCGAAGATTGTCGGGGAGTCCACCAACATTGTGATGGCTCTTGATTTTGACGGCGACACGTTTGCCTGTGACTGGATCGGCATTGGTGTCGGCTGATTCGATTACGTCAGGATAGAGTGTGCCTTGAGCAAGGAAGTCAAATGGTCCGAGGCGCTGCGATTCCTCTTCAAATACATTGATAAATTCACCGCCGATTAACTTCCGCTTTTGCTCAGGTTCGGTAATTCCTTTAACTTTTTCAAGGAAGCGATCGCGCGCATTTACATAGACGACATGAATATGAAACTGTTCTTCAAATAGTTTGACGAGACGCTCTGGTTCTAGCTTTCGCATGAAGCCTTGATCGATAAACATACAAGTAAGTTGATCGCCGATCGCTCTATGCAGCAAAAAGGCAAGCGTGGAGGAGTCTACGCCACCTGAAAGAGCTAGCAATACGCTCTTATTGCCAACTTGAGCGCGAATTTCATGGATCGAATTTTCAATAAAAGCATCAGTTGTCCAAGTCGGTTCGCATTCACAAATATGATAGACAAAATTGCGAATCATCGCCATGCCACCTTTGGAATGGACGACTTCAGGATGGAATTGAACTCCATAGAGTTTTTTGTGATGATCAGCGATCGCGGCACAAGGAGTATTCTCTGTGTGAGCCAAAATCTCAAAGCCCTGTGGCAAGTCAATTACCGAGTCACCATGACTCATCCACATAGTTGTGCCTGTGTCCACATTGGTTAGCAAGTCGGTGGGATCATCAATTACCAATTCCGCTTTGCCATATTCCCCGCGTTCGGCGCGTTCGACCTTTCCGCCGAGTTGCTTCGCCATCAGTTGCATTCCGTAGCAAACTCCTAAAATCGGTAGTCCCAATTTAAAAATCTCAGGATCGCACAGCGGCGCATCTTCGTCATAAACAGAATTTGGACCACCCGATAGGATAATGCCTTTGAGATTTAATTTCAGTAGATTTTCGGCTGACGTGTGATAACTTAAAACTTCAGAATAAACTTGTGTCTCACGGATACGCCGTGCAATTAGCTCTGAGTACTGAGAGCCGAAGTCAAGAATCGCAATCATCGAGCGATTGGTTAGATTGTCTGTGGTAGTATCGAGGCTCGGATTAGTTGACTTTATCTGAGATAAAAGTGCATCTTCAAGATTTAGTGAGTCTTTCGATGTTGTTGGGGGAGAAGAAACCACAGTAGATACCTCTATCTTATTGGAGATAGTATTGAATGAGATCGTGAAACTTTAGAGAAGCCTGCCGCTAGGAAATGGCTAGGAAAAAAGTAGCTATTTTTACAATGCTAACAAAATGGTAGGTGTTTATGCGTAGTTTATGCATAAAAAAGTTGCGAATGCGATCGCATTGTCAGCGATTTTTGTGATTAGCAGTAGAAATTTCACTTTTAGTTCTCTTAAACTAACAAACTTACCAGCATTTCCTCAAGGCGATCGCCCAAATTCACAATTTCTCGACTACGACAGGTTAGACTTCTACAGTTCGCGCCATTAAGTTTCGCGCCATTAAGTAAAACTCATGGAATTTTTGAATGACTGATGATAGCTTAACCGTCAAACCCAAAAAATCTGGACTAGCGCCACTAATTCTCACATTAGTTGAGTTATTGCGTCAGCTAATGGAAGCACAGGTTATTCGGCGAATGGATGCTGAAAAACTAACTGAGTCAGAAATCGAGAGAGCCGCAGATAGTCTGCAAGCTCTAGAGCAGCAGATTTTTAACCTTTGCGAAGTTTTAGATATTGATCCTGAAGACCTAAACCTTGATCTAGGTGAATTTGGCAAACTTCTGCCTAAGCGTGGTGCTTATTATCCTGAACATTCATCGGGCGAGTCATCAATTTTAGAATTGCTCGATCGCCTGATCAGTACGGGTATCGTCTTAGAAGGAGATGTGCAGATTGGCATGGCAAATATTAATTTGATTGACCTGAAACTCAAGTTAATTCTTACTTCTGGAGATAAGTCTGCGTCTTAAGCAAAGATTCTCCTGCAAGTTTCACGACTTCTTGAATTAGTGTTAATGGAACATTATGCGATCGCGCTAGTTCTGCACAGTCTTCATATTCTGGTTGCACTGTATATACTTGATCGCTATATGTTTGATCGCGCAAGGCAAACTTAACTCTAGCTTTGCCATATTTTGTAATTACTTCATAGACTTCGCGATGTAATATCTTCCGCTCTTGCAAGCGACATCTGATACCGAGTGTACTGGTTTCTCGAAAGAGAATTTGTTCGCAACTAGCTTGGCTATCGCGATCGCAAATTACCGTAATTAATGTGCCACTGCGCGATTTTTTCATGCCGATCGCCTGAGTATACACATCTAGCGCGCCATTTTGGAGTAGTTGTTCCATCGTGTAAGCGATCGCCTGCGCGGTCATATCATCAACTTGCGTTTCTAAGATCGCGATTGTTTCTAAGATGCCCTCATTTCCCAGTCCCTTCTCCTCCAGAGGGAGAAGGGGATTAAGAAGAGATTCTTTTTCTAAGGTTTTTTTTTATGCTTGCTTTTACTCTTGCCAACCCACAAACGCAAGATATTCGGTATCTCTAAATCTTGAGTACCTGCACCTAAACCCACTTTTTTGATTTTGATTAAGGGAACTTCGCCAAACTTTTCACAAAGTGTAACTGCGATCGCTGCTCCTGTCGGTGTCACCAATTCTTTGCTGATTCCATTGTCAAAAGTTGTCACCCCGTGCATTTCCCATAGTTTCAAGGTGGCAGGCGCAGGTATAGGCATTTTGCCATGATCGCAGTCCACATATCCACCACCCGCAGGTAAAGCTGAGCAGTAGATATGCTCAACTTCTAGCCAAGCAAATCCCGCACAAGTACAGACAATATCCACGGTCGCATCAATTGCGCCAACTTCATGAAAATGGACTGACTCTGGAGCGATCCCATGTACGGCTCCTTCTGCGATCGCTAGTTCTCTAAAGGTCGCTAAGCTCCAAATCTCGACCTGTTTTGGTAATTTTGCCTCACAAATTATCTTCTCGATATCGGGTAAATGTCGATGTACTGGATGTGTATGATGATCATGATCATGTGTATGCGATATATGATCATCATGGTCATGTGTATGTTCCACTCTAAGTAGCTCAACATACATTTTAGTTGCTTCAATACTGCCGCGATGAACCAGTTCTGTCCATAACTTAACTTCGCGATCGAGTCCTAATTTGTGAACAATATCGCGTAGATATTCTAAAGGAACACCTGCACTCACTAAAGCTCCCAAACACA
>JAYTWB010000510.1:0-3633 GCA_043743655.1 Cyanobacteriota bacterium
GTAGAGATTAGCTCAGACTTGATGGATGATCCGCGCTTGAGCTTAATCGATAAACAGGTAACAAATGGTGTAGCAATTCGGATGAGTTTGTTGTATTTACTCGGGACAGCAATTTGATTTATTTAAAAGTTATTTAACCCTAGTCGTACTCCGCAACAACTGGCGATCGCACATCTCCTGATCCGTTGCAGGCTCAAGACAGGCAAACCCCTGACAAATGATCGCGATCGCCTCAGGATTTGCTAAATTTTGATCAAAATGCTGATCGATTCGTAACATCACTGAGGGAAGATATTGCGAATTGAGATAGTCATATTGAGCAGAATTGGTACGGACAAGCGTATGATTGCGGAACCAGTCAAAAGCGACTAGCAGACTTGGACAAGCCACAGGACTATTCGTAATCACATGACCAAAACGTTTCAGCGCTAACTCGGCTCGGTCTAGATATTCTAGCTTCTCCGTCAGGCTCGCAAAACGGACTAAATTAGCGATCGCAATACCATTAGCCGAGGGTGTCGCATTATCTTGATAGTTGCGTTCTCGCAATAGCAAATGCTGGCTAGATTCACTGGTAGTGTTGAAATAGCCGCCCGACATCGTATCCCAGAAATCACGATCAAACTCAGCTTGGATCGCGATCGCCTGTTGCAGATAGAAATCAGCATCTTCAGGTATGGCTTGATGCAAATCGAGCAGCGCCTTAATTAGCAAAGCATAGTCTTCTGACTGCGCCGCCACAGTCGCTTCCCCTTCATAATTAATCCGTTGTAAACATCCTGCGATCCATTGATTGTCTAAAATAAATTTTGCGGCTCTAACGGCAAGTTGTTTGTAAATCGGCTTTGAAAAGGCGCGATAGGCAGTCGCTAAACCTGAAATCATCATCGCATTCCAAGCGGTGATCGCTTTAGTGTCGGTGACAGGAGGGACGCGACCTTCCCAATCAATTTCGCGGATATCATCTTGGCTGCGCGCGACAGGAAAAGCATCGTTCGGGCGGGAGAACTCGCCATAGCGAAGGCAGAACAACTTCGTTAAACTAGCTTCTGTTTCGGGTGAAAGTTCGCCAGATTTTTTGCGCTGCAAGACATTAGTTTCTTCAAAATTGCCATTTACGGAGATCGTAAACTCTTGAATTAATAGATCGAGTTCCGAGATACTAAAAATTTTCTTCAGTTCAGTAAAACTCCATACCCAAAACTTACCTTCGCGACCTTCACTATCAGCATCTTGAGAAGCATAAAAACATCCTTCTTCAGTTAACATTTCACGCTGAAGCCAAGTTGAAGTGAGGTCACAGGCACGAGCGATCGCAGGTTCTTGTAATCCTGACAGCCAGAGATTAGCGAGATATTCCATGATCAAGCCATTGTCATAGAGCATCTTCTCAAAGTGCGGCACTGTCCAAGTATGATCGACAGTGTAGCGATGCCATCCACCTGCAACATGATCAAAAATACCACCAAGAGCTAAATCTAAACCACGCTGTTGAGCTTTGTTTTTGAGGGTTAATTCACCAGATTCAAACCGACTGGCTCTCAACAAAAAATTGGCGTAGGGAATCATCGGAAAACAAGTTCCATAATCACGATTAGTGACTACTTCAGCACATTTAGCAATTCCATTTGCTAAGACTTCATCGCTAATGATTGGCACAGGTGTGAGTTTATTAACTTGGTGCAGATTACGAACGATCTGATCCTTGTAATCTTGAATATCTTGGTTTCGTTCATAATAAATTTCGCGAATCGATTGCAGCACTCGCAAGAAACCTGGTCGTCCATAGCGCGGCTCAATCGGGAAGTATGTGCCACCATAGAAGGGAACTAAGTCATCGGGAGCCAGAAACAGATTTAGTGGCCAGCCACCGCTTTCGCCCATGATCTGCACGGCTTGCATATAGATACTATCTAAGTCAGGACGCTCCTCGCGATCGACTTTAATTGATACAAAACGATCATTCATATAGTCCGCAATTACGGTGTCTGAAAAAGCTTCATGTTCCATCACCGTACACCAATGACAGCTAGAGTAACCAATCGACAGAAATATTGGCTTGTTTTCAGCTCTAGCTTTGTCTAAGGCTTCATCGCCCCAGGGATACCATGCGATCGGGTTGTCAGCGTGTTTGCGGAGATAGAGACTTTGCGATCGCGCGAGATGGTTGGACATAGGGCAATGATTTGTATTAAAAAAGATTATAGCAATTCGATCCACGCTTTAAGATCGCTAGGTATAGTCGTAAAATGGATATAAATTTGTTTTTGATTTTGTGATTTGCGATTTGGGGTAGGATAATTTTGGGTAGGGGCGATCGCGAACTTGTTTTCTAGTACTAAAGAATCTGACAAAGACTGATGCAATTGTATTGCGTGATTTTTTAGATACTCTGGTTGTCTTAATACTTTGGCATAAATTTCACCTTCAATTTCTGGCTGAAGAGAATCTTGGGCAGGGACTTTTAAATGGATTTTGAGATTTGTTAAAACAGGAATATCTTCTTCAGCAAACATTTCCGCGCCATAAAGTGATAGCCACCGCAACTCTCCCCAAGAAGATTCTATACCTAGATGCTTCTCTTCTAAAATGCGATAGGTAATCGGAATTGGTGTAGCTAAGATTTTTAGTGATTCATTAATTGCTGGCAGTTCAAGACTATATGCACCATCAATACCAGAGATATCATAGATAGAAATTGGGTGTGATACGCCTTTGGGTTCGACTTCTATGGAACCATTTACTGTAACTATCTCCTGCACTTCAGCATAAGTAGTTTCTGAAATTAGAATCTGCCCGCCTACGGTGTAAGATTCAATGCGAGCCGTGAGATTAACATGATTGCCAACAACTGCGTATTTGGCACGAGATTGTGAACCGATGTTACCCGCAACTACTTCACCTGTGTTGATGCCAATTCCCATCGCGATTTCGGGTAGTTCCATTTCCGAAAGCTGGCTATTTACCAATCGCATGGCGAGTTGCATTGCGATCGCACTTGCCACAGCCCTTGCCGCATCATCTTCGCGATGGATTGGCGCACCAAATAAAACGAGAATTGCATCGCCAATAAACTCATCAATTGTGCCTTCATAAGGGGCGATCGCTTCAGTCATTGCCCCCAGAAAAACATTGAGAATTTCGACCACTTTTTCAGGTGACATTTTTTCAGAAATAGTTGAAAAGCCCCGCAGGTCACACATCAGAATCGTGACTTTGCGGCGATCGCCGCCTAGCTTTAGCCCTTCAGGAGTTTCTAACAAGCTCTTGACTACGGCATCAGTCAAATAGCGACTAAAATAAGTACGGATTTGGGCTGCCGTGATCGCTAAGTAACTGGTGACGATCGCACCACCACCGATAAAGGCGATCGCCGCAGGGAAAAAGGGCAACCACCAGCCATAGCTTAAGGCGATAAAACAAGATGCAGCTAGACTTCCGCCTAACATCACCACACTAAGCGATCGCATTGATAGCACTTGAATTTCACGATCTTTGGTGTTGACATTACGCCATTGCCAAATTAAAGTCGAGCCAGCTAAAGACCACCCAAAAATCCACAACCATTCCCAATGTTTTTCCCAAAACTGGATACCAGCCCTGCCATCGAGAGCGCCGCTGATTATATGGCTG
>JAYTWB010000511.1:0-6267 GCA_043743655.1 Cyanobacteriota bacterium
TTCCGCCCGCGTAGCGGGCGGAACAACCTCTGGTTACTTATCAGAAAAAACCTAAAAGATTAAGATTAAATTTCAACGCTAGTTTGATGAGGATATTTATAAATGGTAGATGTATCGGTAGACTTGAAGGTGAAATCTCCTCTCTATGTCGGTCTGTTATTTGGTGGACAATCAGGTGAACATGATGTGTCGATTACATCAGCAACCGCGATCGCCTCAGCCCTTAGTCAAAATCCGCGTTACCACGTTCAACCTTTCTACATCCAACGTGATGGAACATGGCGCGGCCCTGATCTGTCACAACAGGTTCTCAGTTCTGGAGAAAGTTTAAAAGAATCAGAACTGTTAACCAATGCCGCCTTTTTCTTGCCTACAGAAGTACAACAAATTGATCTCTGGTTTCCAGTTTTGCATGGTCCTAATGGAGAAGATGGCACTGTTCAGGGTCTATTGCAACTGATGCATAAGCCCTATGTGGGGAATGGAGTGCTTGCGTCATCGGTGGGAATGGATAAGATTGCGATGAAAGCGATCTTTGCGAATGCGGGCTTGCCTCAAGTCAAATATGTGGCGCTGAACCGTTGGCAATGGCAACAGGATCAGCAAGCATGGAGCGAACATATTGAGGCAACTCTGGGCTATCCCTGTTTTGTGAAGCCGTCAAATCTTGGCTCATCGGTTGGTATTTCTAAAGTACGCGATCGCCAACAGTTACAAGAGGCGATCGCTAGTGCAACTAGCTACGATCCACGCATCATTATTGAGCAAGGCGTAACTGCTCGCGAAGTCGAATGTGCTGTCCTCGGCAATGAGCAGCCCCAAGCCTCTGCGATCGGCGAAATTACTTTCACCAGCGATTTTTACGACTACGAAACCAAATACACCGCAGGCAAAGCTGATCTGATCATTCCTAGTCAGTTGCCTGAGAATGTAGCTCAAGCAGTGCAGTCAATGGCAGTAAAAGCTTTCCAAACTGTGGCTGGTTCAGGTTTAGCCCGAGTTGATTTCTTTTATATAGAAGCAACGGGAACCGTACTGATTAATGAAATTAATACTTTCCCAGGATTCACATCGCTGAGTATGTATCCCAAATTGTGGGAGTACTCAGGTATTCCTTTTGTGGAGCTATGCGATCGGCTTGTAGAGTTAGCACTTGAGAAGCACACTTAAAATTTGGAAGTCTCGGACTTCTGCATAGCGGAAGTCCGAGATAGCGACACATCAATTAAATTTCGTGGAGTAGTCCTATATTTGCCATCTACATAGCTTTGTAACCATTGTCGTGAAACACCTGTAATTCTTACTATTGCTCTTAGTGATACTCGTTCTAGCATTAGCTTTTCAATCAAGGCTTTTGTTTCATCTGAGATTGGCTTATTCTTTTACTTATACACTCGACATAAGTTACGACTACACTCGACATAAGTTACGACCTAATGTATCTCCTAATACTAGCCTAAATCTTTAGATGATCACACTCTGATTTGATGAGGGTTGGAAATGCGATCGCTACTTTTGAATCACAGCTATAAGTTAGAGTTTGCAATGTATCAAATCGTCTATTAAGCAATAAAATCTAAAAATTAATGAGTGAAAAGATTGTGTGGACTCCTGAAGCTGAAGCGAAGCTCAAAGATATTCCCTTTTTTGTGCGTCCTTTTGCGCGTAAAAAAATCGAGAAATATGCTTTAGATAATAGTTTCTCTCCAATCACTATTGAGATTTATGATCAAGCTAAAAAAATGTTTAATAAAAAGTATGATCAGATGAATTGAGATATTAGCGGATTTGGGAATAGATCGGGCTTAGAGATACAGGGATTAGAAACATAGAGCTTAGAAATATGAGTGAAATATCTGTAGGGGAATCAGTCTGGAAGCGGCTTCGGAACGGGAGCATTAGTTCTTGTCAAGCCGCTTTAGAGCTTTTAGTTGATATTGATGACAATGTTCAGTTGGACTGGCTTGATCAAGACTTAACTTATCGATTTTTTCGAGAATTTGAAGATCGCAGTATTTTACCGCCCGTAATTCCCTTGTTGTTATGGCGCAATTGCTTTTATATCGGCAGTCCACAGCCTCTGACTGATGAGCATCTTAAGCTGATCTGCGATCGCACTCTGACTGAGACTAAAGTCCTTAAGATTTCCACAAATAGCTATCGCACTTGGTTCCGCCGCCAAAATATTCCTAATCCTAACGAGATTCATGCGGCACAGGCGATCAATCCGCTTACGGGTGAAACTGAGCTAGTTGATATCGGTGAAGTGACTGACCTATATCTATCGCAAGCCGTTGATCAAACCCGTCGGATCAATGCCTTAATGTCGATCGCTTTGCAACATCGCGCTAGTGACATTCATTTAGAACCAACGCCTACAGGTTTACGAGTTCGCTTCCGCATTGATGGGATTTTGCGCGATGTCAAAACCCTGCCTCTCGAAATCAGTCGAAAAATTATTGTGGCGCTAAAAGTGATGTCTGATATGGATATCGCTGATAGCCGCCGCCCTCAAGATGGACGCATCGGCAAAGAGTACACTAGCGATGAAAGTCTACATCGCAATCTCGATATGCGCGTCAGTACTTTGCCCTGTGTCTGTGGCGAAAAAGCCGTAATTCGGTTATTACCTCGCGACAATCCTTTTTCTAATCATTTGGAATGCTTAGGATTTAGCGATCGCACCCTAAAAATTTACGACAGTTGGCTGCGACAACCACAAGGGCTGATCATCATGACGGGTCCCACAGGCTCGGGCAAAACCAGCACTCTCTATACCAGTTTGCAGGCGATCGCTCAAGAACACGTCAACGTGATCACCGTCGAAGACCCCGTTGAGTACATCTTGCCAAATATCACTCAAACCCAAGTTTGTGAACCCGCAGGCATGACTTTCGCCGCAGGTCTACGCGCTATTTTGCGCCAAGACCCTGACATCGTGATGGTTGGCGAAGTCCGCGATCCTGAAACTGCGGAAACTGTAGTCCGCGCCGCCCTGACGGGACATCTTGTCCTCTCGACTATGCATACCAACGATGCTGCCAGCGCAATTCCCCGTCTCAAAGATTTGGGCCCTGACCCTGGACTAATTAGCGATGCTCTGTTGGGAGTAGTTGCCCAGCGTCTCGTCCGCAAAAATTGTCCTCACTGTTCAGTGGCTCACCAACCGACTTTATCAGAACTGCAATCTCTGAGAGTTGATCGCGCTGATATTGATCCCAGTCGTTGGCGCAAAGGTAAAGGTTGCGACAAGTGCTTTTTTACAGGCTATATCGGGCGGGAAGCGATCGTAGAGCTGATTGATATCGATGATGCTTTTCGGCAAATGATCTATGAAGGCACGATCGCCCAAATGAATCGGTACCTAAACGAGATTGACTTTAACTCATTTAGAATGGCAGCGATCGCCAAGCTCAACGAAGGCATTACCACTACTGAAGAAATTTTACGGGTCTTGCCTCGTAGTGCTTTACATCGCGTTGCCTCTTCCCCAGCTTCGCGCCAAGCTCATATTAAAGCTGTAAATACTTGATTTCCAAGCATAGTTTCAGAGCGTGCTTTGCACGCTCTGAAACTATGCTTGGACTTTTACACCACGCCAAAATGCGATATGTCCTTTAATCTGCTTCGCTGCATCCTTTGGCTCAGGATAATACCAAGCCGCATCTTTATTAGTTTCGCCATTAACTTCGACATTGTAATAGCTAGCAACACCTTTCCAACCACAGGTTGTATGAGTGTTGCTGGGCTTGAAATATTCCATATTTAGAGAATCCGCAGGGAAATACTGATTTCCGTCCACAACTTCGCAGCGATCGCTCTCAGCAAGGACAACATCATTCCAGATAGCTTTTGACATAAATTTAGGGTTCCAGAATTTTTAAATAAAAAACAAAAATCAAACAAAAATCAAATTTGTTCACTTCATATTGTAATGCTTGGCACACTTAGTTAGTCGCCAGCAAAACTTACATTGCTATAGTACGACATCCATGGACTATACAGGTCTGCTATAGTACTTTAGAATATCGCTTATTTGAGACGCAGTAAGACTTGAGATATGCTTTTAATCACAGTTGGGACAGAACAATATCAATTTAATGCTTTAATGCATTGGATAGAACTCCTGATTAAATACCAACTAATTAATGAAGAAGTAGTGGTTCAATATGGTTCTTCCACATATTTTCCTGATGGTTCCAAAGCTTATCGCTGGCTCCCTGAGCAGGAGTTCTCTAATCTTATTGAGCGAGCTAGTCTGATCATCAGCCATTGCGACGAAGGCATTGCTCAGTTGTTAGAAAACAAAGATACTCCCTATGTTCTAGTACCACGTTTACAGAGATTTCGAGAGTATATAGATAATCATCAGATGGAAGTCGCTAATGAATTTGAACTTCGAGGAATTGCGATCGCGCGATCGCCAGGAGATTTGGTCAAGTTTATTAAGTTACAACAGACCTCAGCAGTAATTCCTAAAGTTAATGAAACTCACTTATGTGAATATCTGAAAGATAGATATCCATCCCAGCAGTTTCCGAAACTAATGCTTGTTTGTGCTGCGGGTGGTCACTTTCGCGATATGCAAAGCTTAAAAGACTTTTGGGGTGATTTTAGCGATCGCAGTTGGATATCAGTTCAGACTAATACGACAGAGCGTGAGATAGAAGATAGCCACCGATACTGGGTGCATAGTCCAGTCAAAGATAATTTACTAAATTTTATTCGCAATTTGCTATTAGCATTTAACGTATTTTTTAACCAAAAACCAGAATTAGTTATTTCTACAGGTTCAGGGCTTACTGTTCCTTTTTTACTGATCGCTAAATGGTTTTGCCATAGCAAAATTGTCTATATAGAAGCCAAGACACGTCTTCAAGATATCAGTTTCGCAGCTTGGGTATTAATCAAATTACAGGCGCTTGACCTGATTGTCGTCAGAAGTGAAGCGATCGCTAGCCTTTATCCACAATCCCTCTATCCGCAATCTGTTTATATTCCTGTTAGTAAAAGCATCACAAATAGACAAAACGATCAAAATCGAGATTATAAGCAGCCATCAATCGTTACATTTGATGAGATTGCATTTATATATAGCCCTGAGAAACTAGAGTTTTCCACAGCAAGAGAATTTTTGAATGACTTTCAAACTATTTGTAATAACGATGATTTTTACAAAAAAATTGTGATTGATATGAGTCGGACTACTTCTATGGATAGTGCGGGTTTGGGAGCATTAACTAATTGTCTTAAATTAGCTACATTAAATGAAACTGAGTTAATCCTATGGAGTTTGAGTGACCCTGTTAACACTTTAATCTCTCTGTCTTCTCTCAGTAATTTATTTGTAATTGAGCAAACCTCTAATTCTTTTCGGTTTACTGACTCAGTGCAGAGGACTAGAGTCAGTAATATTACTGCATTTGGTTTATTCTTATTTCGTACTCAGCGATTACTCAAAAAAATTCCTGTACTAAGAATTTTTTATCCGCTCCTAAAATTTTGTTTCCCTTTTATCGATATCGATCCTAGTGTCCCTGTTCATCCCTCTGTTCGCAACCCAATCAAAAGATTAATTGATATAGTTGGAGCCTTAATTGGCTTAAGTTTGACTAGTATTTTGTTTGTTCCGATCGCAATTGTGATTGTCTCAGAGAGCGGCGGGAATGTTCTATTTGGACAAATTCGGTGTGGATTGTTAAGTAAACCTTTCCGCATTTGGAAATTTAGATCGATGGTAAAAAATGCCGAACAACTAAAAACTGGAGTTGTCAATCAAGTTAGTGCGAGTCGACAATCAGGAAGCCCACAAGCAAATAATATTGATAGTAATAGTGCTAATGACAAATTTTTTAAGAATGCCACAGACCCTCGGATTACTAAAATCGGTAAATTTTTGCGAAAAACCAGTCTTGATGAATTCCCCCAGTTTTGGAATGTCTTAATTGGCGATATGAGTTTGGTGGGTACACGTCCACCAACTTTTAACGAGATTAGCGCCTATGAATTAGAAGTTGAATATCAAAATGAGCGCTATACCGAATGGAATCGGCTAGATGTGAGACCAGGTATCACAGGTGTGTGGCAAGTAAATGGGCGTTCTAATGTAAGAACTTTTGCCGAGGTGGTTAATTTTGATATGGAATATCGCAAAAATTGGAGTATTTGGTATGATCTCAAACTGATTGTGCAAACTGTTTTGGTTTTATTTGACCGAAAGAATAAGGCAGTATGATTAAAAAACCAAACCAGAGCGTGGGTCATCCG
>JAYTWB010000512.1:0-2524 GCA_043743655.1 Cyanobacteriota bacterium
CGTGGCTAAGCTAACTCAAATTGCGGGTAATATGCAGACTTCAGCCCAAACTCAAGTCGGTGCGGATATGGTTGTACTTCCACAAAATTCTGTTTTAGAAAATATGTGGAACTATGCCAGAGCAGTAGAAGATCAATTTGATCTGTTATTTAATTTCGCCTACGATTGGCTCCCCCTTTACCTCACGCCATTTTTCAATCGTCCGATCGCACATTGGATCAGTATGTCGTCACTTTCTCCTGTAATGGATGCGATGGTCAGCAAAATCTCCAAGCTTTTTCCTGACGCGATCGCTGTTAATACTCGCGCCTGTGCCGACACATTTAGTAATGGAGATCGCCTGATGATCATGGGCAAAGGGATCGACTTAACCCAATACAACTTTGTTGCCAAGCCTGAAAAACCCAGCCTTGCATGGGTAGGTCGTATCTCACCAGAAAAGGGTTTAGAAGATGCCGCCTCAGCCGCACAAACCACAGGATTAGCTTTACATGTATTTGGATTGATTCAAGATCAAAGTTATTGGCAACAGATTAAAGCATCTTTTCCTGATGCGGAGATTGATTATAAAGGATTCCTATCCACAGATAAATTACAACAAAAACTAGGACAATCTAGTGCTTTACTAATGACACCGCGTTGGGTTGAAGCTTTTGGCAATGCGGCGATTGAGGCGTTTGCATGTGGTGTGCCAGTGATTTCTTACCGCAGTGGCGGACTCACAGAGATAGTTCGCCATGGCAAGACAGGATTTTTAGTGGAGATGGGAAGTGTATTAGGCTTGATTGAGGCGATCGCTCAACTAGATCAAATTGATCGTCTTACCTGTCGTCAACAAGTGGAAGCTGAGTATTCTCTAGAAGTTTGGGGCGATCGCCTAGAGACATGGTTTGACAAGCTCATCAACCCAGAAACTTAATGGGTTAATTAGCTCTTCAAAACAAAAAAGACCATCACTTAGATAGTCTTTAGTAATGGTCTTTTTTGTGTTGATAAATAACGAAAAATCGTTGATTACCCTTGACGAGCCTTGAACTTTGGGTTTGACTTGCAAATGACATAGATTCTGCCGCGACGACGCACGATTTTACAGTCTTTATGGCGAGTCTTTGCCGATCTGAGGGAGCTAACAACTTTCATGAACCAATCCCTAACGCTTACTTAATAATGAAAATTTTTCACACGGCTTATAATCTTAACATGATGATTACTAAAAAAATTAAAAGCCAGAAGATAAAAAGTGGCACATTGCACGCCTCCTATCTTCTGGTTTTTAGAGATGTTTTTTAAAGTATGTGTTTAGTCAATCCAGTGCTATGCTTGCAAGCATAAATTTGCTAAATCCAAATACTCAATCTTAATTCTTGCAATGCTGCATCCAACTGCAATTCCTTACTTGGTCGCCTTTGCAGTATCTGCGATCGTGGTGTGGCTGAGTACACCGATTATTCGTCATTTTGGACTCAAAGCAGGATTAGTAGACAAACCAAATAGTCGAAAAATGCACACCACTCCAGTTGTCCGAGTCGGTGGCGTAGCCATTTTCTTAGGAAGTGTCACCGCACTGTTACTGGTTTGGGCAATTGGATGGTTTGGGCTACTGCCACAAACAAGAGAATATGAAATATGGGGTGTAACTATTGGCGGAGCCGCTTTCTTCTTAATAGGTTTTGCTGATGATCTCTTCAACTTACCGCCATTACCCCGATTAATCGCTCAGTTAGCCGTATCCGCAGCAGCTTGGCGTGTCGGCGTAAGAATTGACTTTATATCAGTGCCATTTATTGGCATCATCAAATTTGGTTGGCTCAGCCTGCCGATCACGATGGTTTGGCTTTCGGGCATGGCAAATGCAATCAATTGGTTAGATGGACTTGACGGGCTTGCCGCAGGTGTGACCACGATCGCTGCGGCCGTAATCTTAATCACCAGTCTATTTATGCAACAACCTGCCGCAGCGCTGATTGCAGCGGCTCTAGCGGGTGGATGTTTGGGCTTTTTGCGATATAACTTTAAGCCTAATAGTTCAGCCGAGATTTTTATGGGCGATGGCGGCGCATACTTCCTTGGATTTACGCTGGCGGGTGCGAGCATTATTGGACTTGTCAAGGCTGTGGCTACGGTTGCGCTAATTATGCCTTATATGATTCTTGCTGTGCCGATTGTGGATGCGACTGTGGTGATTTTGCAGAGACTTGGGCGCGGTGAATCGCCAATGGCAGCAGGAAATCAACATTTACACCATCGCCTAGTCAAAGCAGGTGTGTCCAAACGTCTCACAGTTTTATTTATCTATGCGCTTACTCTTTGGGTTGGTAGTATTGCGATGGCAGTTTCAGGAATGCCTGCGGGTGGGACATATGCCGCGATTAGTACTTTATTGATGACTTATGCCTGTTTTAAAGTCTGGCAACGCATTAGAGCCAAAGAAATGCGATCGCAAAAAGATAAATCGAACTCTTCGCATCTCAGCTAAACCTAGCTAAGC
This sequence comes from Cyanobacteriota bacterium, assembly GCA_043743655.1. Classification (GTDB taxonomy): domain Bacteria; phylum Cyanobacteriota; class Cyanobacteriia; order Pseudanabaenales; family Pseudanabaenaceae; genus Pseudanabaena. The sequence goes on from JAYTWB010000512.1 coordinate 2,489, forward strand.
CCAAAAAGATAGAGCGCAAAGCGCTCTATCTTTTTG
>JAYTWB010000513.1:0-2380 GCA_043743655.1 Cyanobacteriota bacterium
GAGGCACCATTGACTCAATAAATTCTATTTCTTCTGAAGCGTTTTCAAAATCAACACACACTCCGCCGCGACAACAACCCCGTCAACTCCGTAATCGCCAACCCAAAAAGCTGATACTTATAAATATGATTAGCCCGTTCCTGCAAATCAGGAAACACAGGCGCTAAACCTAAAATTAACCGCTTCGCAATCTCCCTTAGAAATACACCCGACTTGCACACAGGATCAAGAAACCTCGCATCAGGATCAGCCCATAAGTCCACAGGCAACAAATCCAAAATCTGATTCACCAAACTCGGCGGCGTAAACACCTCATCATTACTGAGATTCGCCAAACAAGTTAACACATCAGGATTGTAGTTAGTATTTTTTAACATTCTTCGCCATTAAGAATATTTTTGAGACTTTGAATCGAAAACACTTGAATAGGCGATCGCAAAAATCCTTGTTGATCTCTTGTCAAAATTGCATCTAAACCTTCTGACTCAGCACAAGCAATTTGAATTGCATCCTCAAAGTCGCTATTACCAGATTTAAAAGCTAACTCAACCACACTACGATTAACCGCACAAACTTCCATCACATCAAGTAAAATTTCAATTGCCTGTTGCGCCTTTTCAATATTACGAGTATGTTTACGCGCGATGTAAAAAATATCTGTCAAGGTTGTCGCAGTCACATATCCCGTTACTTGTCCCAGATTAATCAATTCAAATAAAGATTCAGCATCCTCAAAAAATGGCTCTCGATTTAATAAGAAATCAAGAATGACATTTGTATCAACTAAAACTCTCATGCAGAATATTTCTCCATGCGGCGTTGATCTAACATTTCCCTAATTTTTTGATCATTAGGTGTAACTTCTTCAGTCTTTAAAAAACCGCGTAGACTTTCAATTACCGCAGAGCGATCGCTAACCTGATCTCTCTTTTTTTCTTGTAAAGAGGTAATGATCACCTGCATCACAGCTAGGCGATCGCTAGGCGATAGCAAAACCACTTTTTCTGTAATTTCTTCAAGTAACATAAATAACCTCACCTATCCCGTCAGCTATATCCTATCCCCAACCTTCAAAAAATGCACCACAGGAAAATCCTTAATCGGGGTTGGGATAAACACATCCTCACCCGTATCCGCAAATAGCGGTAACTCCATCATGCTCTCATGGGTTAGCAACTCCTTAAAACTAAAATCGCGCCGCTTGATCATGCTGCCATTCACAGGCGACCATTCGGAAAAAATTATCGGCTCAGGAGCATCTCCCACTGTTTGTAAAGTCAGCGCATCCTCATGAATAATATTACGTTCCAAAATGAACCGCCCCGCCACAACTTGCAACTTCCGCTCCAAAATCTCTGTCAAAAAATTCCCCGTCCCACAAGCAGGCTCAAGAAAACGAGACTCGATCCGTCTCTTGCTTCACCAAATCCAGCATGGCGTTAACTTCGCGTTTGTTAGTAAACACTTCACCATGATCAGTCACTCTCTGTTTCGAGATAACTTGCTGCTCTAATTCGACCATGTTCATTCCTGCAAGCCCTTTTTACCTACTCAAACCTTAAACGATTTAATTGGTTTTGATGAGAATTTGCGATAAACTTTATCTAGAAGAAATTTTTAAAGGCTTATGTACGGTAAATTTTCATTGCATCCTCCCATACGCTTTGGCACTGACGGTTGGAGAGGCATTATTGCCGATGATTTTACCTGCGATCGCTTGTCAGCTGTTGCCCCGATCGCGGCTCATATCTTGCGTGAAACCTTTGGAGCATCAGGCAGTAACACGATTATTGTTGGTTACGATCGCCGCTTCATGTCTGAAGATTTTGCAAAACGCACGGCGGAATCGGTAGCGGCAATTGGGTTTGACGTATTGCTAGCTGAGGCTTTTGCGCCGACCCCAGCTTTTAGTTGGGCGGCGTACGATCGCAAAGCTTTAGGAGCATTAGTGATTACCGCTAGCCACAACCCCGCTAATTATTCAGGCTTAAAAATCAAAGGTGCATTCGGTGGATCAGTGTCGCCAGATGTGACCGCTAAAGTCGAGGCAATTCTGGAGCGTGGTGATTTTGTCTATGAAAGTCCTCAAAAAGGCAAAATCGAAACCTTTGATGCATGGGCAAGTTATTGCCAAGCTTTGCGCGGCAAAGTGAATATCGAGGTGATTAAAGAAGCGATCGCCTTGGGAAAGCTGACGGTATTTGTGGACGCGATGCACGGAACTGCCGCAGGTGGTTTAGCAAAAGTTTTAGAATTGCCATCCATAAATCAAGTTGATTTGATCGAGCTAAATAATAATACCGATCCCCTATTTGGTGGAAACGCGCCTGAACCACTCCCGCGCTATATCGCTGATTTATTCCGCGAAGTCAAAACCTAT
>JAYTWB010000514.1:0-2257 GCA_043743655.1 Cyanobacteriota bacterium
TCCCACCAAAATCGGTAGCGAGGAACGAGAAGCGCTTGAGAAGCTCAAGGAAAAGTTGATCGGTAATACAGCCAAAGGTGGTATCGGTGATATTTTAGGCGGCATATTTGGCAACCAAAAGTAAAATCCAATAGTCTCTGCAATAATTTTCAAAAAGCCTCGCAACGCGAGGCTTTTTGAAAATTATTGCAGAGATGTAATATTGCAGAGATACAAAGAGTAAGCAATTATATCGGGAGGATATATGTGTATCAAGGTAAGCAAGTCAATCGATTTACGCGGTGTTCCCTGTCCGCTTAGTTTTGTGCGCGCAAAATTGCATCTAGAAAAGCTAGAAATAGGTCAATTGCTAGAAGTGCTGCTAGATGGCGGCGAACCAATCGAGCAAGTTCCTAATAGCCTCATATCCGATGGACATAAAGTTAAAGGCATCGAAGAGCGCGATCGCTTTTTTGCGCTAACAGTTCAAAAAGCATGATGCAAAAAGTTTTGTTGCAAATATCCTCGTTAAATTTATGTTGGCTTTAAAAGGCACAGTCTTGGCTGTGCAAGCCAATTTTTATCGGGTGATGCTAGATGAAGCTTTTTATCTAGAGCAGCTTTTTGACAATGGACAGAGCGCTAATCAAATTATTCACGAACTGCTCTGTACTAGACGTGCGCGACTCAAGAAAATCGGTCAGCAGATATGTGTCGGCGATCGCGTCACAATTGAGGAGCCAGATTGGCAAGGCGGACGAGGAGCGATCTCAGAAGTTGCACCGCGCCACAACTTACTTGATCGTCCGACTGTGGCAAATTGCGATCGCATCTTATTAGTTTTTTCTTTAGCTGAACCAAGCCTCGATCCGCATCAACTGAGTCGTTTTTTAGTCAAAGCTGAAAGCACTCAAGTGGAAGTCCTGCTCTGTTTAAATAAGCGCGATTTAGTTAGTGACGAGATTTGGGATGCATGGTGCGATCGGCTAAAATCATGGGGCTATCCACCGATTGCGATTAGTACTTATACCCATCAAGGGCTAGACGATCTTGCTAAACATTTACAAACTGGCGTAACTGTGGTTGCGGGACTTTCAGGTGTTGGCAAATCTAGCCTAATTAATTTGCTCATCCCCAATTTACAAATCCGAGTCGGAGAGGTTTCCCAACGACTAGGGCATGGACGACATACCACTCGACATGTTGAGCTATTTGCCTTACCTGAGGGTGGCTATCTTGCCGATACCCCAGGATTTATGCAGCCCAATTTGACAGTCACGCCTCAAGAGTTAACCGATTGTTTCCCAGAAGCGAGACAAAGACTTGCTCTAGGAGAAGATTGTCATTTCAAAAATTGTTTGCATCGCCGCGATGAACCGCACTGTGTGGTGCGTGGAGATTGGGAGCGATACGACCATTACATTGCTTATTTAGAAGAAGCGATCGTGTATCAACAAAAGCTCAAAAATATTGCTAATGCTGATGCTTCGCTCAAAGTCAAAGATACAAGTGATGGCAAGCAACAACAGGAACCCAGATTACTGAAAAAACGCTATCGTCGTGAGTCTCGCCGTAGTGAGCATCAAGATTTAGATACAGATTATGAGAGCGACGAGTAAAAAATGATTAAAAAGTAAAAGAGCGCAAAAAGTGCGCTCTTTTACTTTTTGGTAATGCGATTGCAAGGCGCGATATAGTAGCTAACAAGCTTTATGCTTATCACTCAACTGAAGGTCGTATCTTAATTTAGACATGAAAAAGTATATTTCCGTTGCTGCGGGTCTAGTCTTATTTACAGTCAGTGCTTGCACACCATCTACTCCTGTAGCTGATAATCCAAATCCCACAAAAGTAGCATCAGCTACATCTTCAGAGAAGCCATCCAACAAGCCAACTAGCACCTCGATAGCCAAAACAGACGAAAAACCCACAAACACTGTGGCAGGTTGGCAAGATTACAAATCAGCGGCTGGAAAATTTAGCATTCAACTTCCTAGTAAGCCGCAAGAGCAATCTCAAGATCAAAAAACTGATGTAGGAACGATCAAGCTAAATATGGTGATTGCTGAATCTAATGACTCAGGATACTTTGTTGGCTATGCAGACTTCCCGAACAAAATTGCTAATCCTGCCGATATCCAGAAAGGGCTGGCGGATTCGGTTAAAGGCTCAGTTGCAAATATTAAGGGAGAAATTAAGTCTGAGAAGGAATACTTACTTGGTGATGTGCCATGTCGTGATTTTGAAGCAGGTGGGAAGGTGCAGACAACAGATGTAT
>JAYTWB010000515.1:0-2035 GCA_043743655.1 Cyanobacteriota bacterium
GGCTTTGAAGTCCAAGCAGCTAGTAATGGACAAGAAGCGATCGCGATTTGGGATCAATGGGAACCGAACCTAATCTGGATGGATATGCGAATGCCTGTGATGGATGGCTATGAAGCCACAAAGTATATTAAATCTACCACTAAAGGCAATGCCACCGCCGTGATTGCTTTAACGGCAAGTGTTTTAGAAGAAGAAAAAGCGATCGTGCTTTCGACAGGATGTGACGACTTTGTTCGCAAGCCATTTAACGAACAAATAATTTTTGATACACTTACCAAACACTTAGGAGTGAAATATATATACGAGAATATGCAAGCCCATGAGTCTGGAAATGACACTTCTATAGGAATGTCGCTTTCATCTGATCATTTAAAAATTATGTCTCATCAATGGATCATAAAACTATACCAATCAGCAATGGAAGCTGACAAAAATCTGGTTAGGGAACTAATTTCCGAAATCCCCGAAAATGAGATTGTTTTAGTGCGATCGCTAACCAAACTTGTGCGTAATTTTCAATTTGAAAAATTAATCGACTTAGCTGAACCTCTACTACCCAAAAGCCAGAAACCAAAACTTAATTCATGAGCTATAATCCTTCGCTGCAAATGACTGGCAATATTTTGTTAGTAGATGATCTCCCCGAAAATTTACAACTACTTAGTGATTTATTACTTACACTCGGTTACAGCGTTCGCAGTGTCACCAGTGGACGCATGGCGCTTAAAACCGCCAAGGTAAAACGACCCGATCTGATTCTTTTAGATATTAAAATGCCAGACATGGATGGCTATCAAGTCTGTCAGGCTTTCAAAGCCGATGAAGATTTGCGGGACATCCCTATAATTTTTATTAGCGCTCTAGATGATGTATTTGATAAGGTAAAAGCCTTTTGGTCAGGTGGAGTTGACTATATTGTCAAACCATTTCAAGGTGAAGAAGTCGTGGTGCGTCTAGAAAATCAACTAACAATCCAGCGGCAAAAGCGGGCTTTGGAAGATGAGATATCTAGACACAAAGAAACCGAAGAAATGCTCTATCAATCTAGAGCCTTAATCACGGGTGTTTTGAATAGTGTATTAGATGGAATTGCCGCGACACAAACAGTTCGCGATCCTACTACAGGCGATATTATCGATTTTCGATGCCTAGTCGTGAACCCTGTGATCGCGAGAATTTTCGATCGCAGTCGAGAAGATTTGATTGGCAAATTGGTGGTAAGGAGATTTTTGGAGCGATTTAATTCAAATCTGTTTCAGCAATTAGTTACTGTGGTTGAGACGGGGAAACCTCTAGATGAGGAAGTGTATTATCCTTCAGAACCCGCTTGCTGGTATCAAGTAATTGCAGTTAAATTAGGAGATGGTTTTGCGGTTACCATCCGTGATATTACTTGCAAGAAAACTAGCTAGTTTTCGATACTACAGATGGATTTTCAGACTTGCCAACGGAATAATTAATTGCATAACTCCAACTTAGCAAGCGCAACCATAGACGAGGGTTAGTCGGTTCTAACCAAGTTTGACAACTACGCATGAGTTGCGGCAACCATCCGCCTAAAACCGCATTGGACAATGAATTGCGCGTAAATGCTCCATAACTAGATAGCCATTTTAGTAAATCCTTTGTTCCTGCCATTTCCATAATCCAGAGAATGAGACGAGGATTTTTGAAGGCGGCGATCAGGGCGAGACGATTAAACATTAACCAACTGAGTCGATCTTTGATGAAGCGATCGCTAACTGCTTGCGGCTCATCGGCAAGTAACCCAAAGAAAGTATTCAGCATCGAGTTAACGCGTTCGGGGGGCAAATGCTTGCCTGTGGGAACCATCATTCCTTTTGAAAATAGCCATGTGACCGCGATATTGCTTTGATAGGCATTAATTTGATTGAGGTCATCAGCTTTGAGCAAATTGTGCTTTAGCGCAGTATCGAGTAAAGTCGCTAAACGGGGCAAGTTGCGAACTAGAGAACCAAATCCTGTAAACACAAGCGGTGATTGTAATGAAGCAGCATCGCCGATCGCTAAAATC
>JAYTWB010000516.1:0-3634 GCA_043743655.1 Cyanobacteriota bacterium
CGCAGCTTCGTCATGATGCGTTTCACGATGCTCTGACAGGCTTACCAAATCGCTCCTTGTTTTTAGATCGTCTCAGTCATGCTTTACAACTATCACAGCGGCGATCGCATCTAGGTTCGGCAAATCTTTCGGAACAGTTTGGGATTATCTTTCTAGATTTAGATCGATTTAAGGTAATCAATGATAGTCTCGGACATCTAGCTGGGGATCAATTATTAAAAATTGTGGCAAAGCGTCTTGATACCTGCCTGAGAGGTGGAGATACAGTCGCTCGGTTGGGTGGCGATGAATTTGTGATGCTGCTCGAAGAAATTCACGATGTCAATGATGTGATTGAAGTTGTGCAGAGGATACAAGAATCATTAAAAGCTCCAGCCCTAATAGATGGAAATGAAATATTTATCAGTACGAGTATTGGCATCGCTCTCAACTCGGAAGACTATACCCAACCAGATCAATTGCTGCGTGATGCAGATACGGCGATGTATCGCGCTAAGGAGAAAGGACGCGATCGCTACGAAGTATTTAATCCTGCCATGCATGTAGAGGCCCTTAAAAAGCTAAGGTTAGAGAACGATCTGCGGCGCGCGATTGATAGAAAAGAGTTGCGAGTCCATTATCAACCAATTGTCTGTCTAAATTCACAACAAATACAAGGCTTTGAGGCACTCATACGGTGGCAACATCCTGAACGAGGCTTAGTTTATCCGGCAGAGTTTATCCCGATCGCTGAAGATACAGGACTGATTAGCGCCATCGATATTTGGGTATTACAAGAGGCTTGTTCTCAGTTGCGACTATGGCAAGATCAGTTTGCGATCGCTAAGGCGCTGAGTATAAATGTTAATCTGTCTGGGCGACAATTTAGCAAGCCCGATTTGATTAGCCAAATCGATCAAATACTAGAAATTACAAATCTAAGGAGTAGTGATTTAAGGATAGAAGTTACTGAAAGCATATTGATTGAGAAGACTGCTTTAGCAACGCAGATATTAAGTGAACTAAAGGAGCGAAATATTCAAGTTTGTATTGATGATTTTGGAACAGGCTATTCTTCGTTAAGCTATTTACGGCGGTTCCCGATCCATACACTTAAGATTGATCGCTCATTTATTGCCCGCCTCGATCATAATCCTGAGGATGATGAAATTGTTAAGGCGATCGTTATTTTAAGCATAAATCTTGGTTTAAATGTGATCGCTGAAGGGATAGAAAATTCGCAGCAGTTGGATTTTCTAAAAACCCATAATTGCCATGCAGGTCAAGGATATCACCTGTTTGAGCCTTTGGAGGCGGAAGCGATCACTGAGTTACTAAATTCTATTCCAGCTCTTATATAACTTATATAAATGGATATAATTACTTATGGAAAAATCTTCTATCTATCGCACTTTGCAAATCGCCTCAGTCGTATCTGTTTATGTGCTGACTTCGATATGGGCTTCAACTGCCCATGTGGATATACTCTCTGAGATGCTGACGAGTATAAATTCGCTGTTAGTAATTTTGGCGATCGTGACTATATTTCCCTATGTTTGTTTTAAGGTTTTTGGCAAACTCACTACACCGCCAGCATCGCGAAATATTGATGATTTATTAGAAGTTAATAACTCCGCGATCGCCACAGAAAATATCCAACCAGAAATCAAGACAATGCAATATCGTGGAACTAGATATAAGCCAGAAAAATATGAGCCAGAAAGTTTGACAGATGAGACAATCGAGACCAGCAAAAAATCTCAATCTGTGATCAAATATCGCGGCGTAGCGATCAAAGATAATGCCGATGGCGCTGCTCAAGAGGTAACGGACTCATTCCCCACCGCCCGAAAATCTCAGAAATCGGCGTTACCCAAAGAGAGAATGAAATATCGTGGTTCTTATTTAGATTAATTTAAAAAAGTCGCAAAGGCTTTGCGACTTTTTTAATGCCCAACTACTTATCGAGTCGGACAACATACCATTGCCATGTGCCGCGATCGCCACAATCTAGATCGCAGGCAGTTTTAATCAGGCGTTGGACTTGTTCATTAATCGTGGTGAGATTTTGTAAGTCATAAGGAAGAGCATCTTGAATGTTTGCCAGCAAATCATGCAAAATTTGTTCTAGTTCGAGCTGGTTCACAAACTGTTCTTGCATGTCTGGAGGCAGCACCACATAAGTGTCTTCGTAGTACATCATGCTGCTTGGCATATAGTTTTTTAGTTAGTGATATTTTTGTTAAAATCCTAGCATGATGAACAAACAAAAAGTGGAGGCGGTCTTGTACCTGAAGGGGCAACCGATGAATTTGATCGCGATCGCGGCAGCTCTAAATTGCGAAATTGAGGATGCGGAGATGGGGCTGATCGACTTAATTTCCGAATATGCTCATCGGGATAGTGCGTTAGAAATTGTCGAGACCGATCTAGGGTTTGCGTTGCGGTTGCGCTCGGAGTTTGAAGATTTGGTGCATAAATTAATTCCTGTTGATTTAGGGCGTGGCACTTTACGGACTCTGGCGGCGATCGCGCTCAAAAAAAATATTGTCCAGTCAGAGTTAATCGAGTTACGCGGGGCGGGTGCATATCAGCATGTTCAAGAATTAGTCGAGCAGGGATTTGTGAAAAAACGGCGACAAGCCGAAGGGCGATCGTCTGTGTTGCAAGTAACAACAAAGTTTCATCAATATTTTGAAATAGATGAATTGACGAAGTTGATCTAGGATCATTTGATAAGTAAGAACTTTAGTTCTTGGCAACTTCTTCCCAATTAGTAAAGGATTTTATTTTGAGTATATTAATCAAACAAAGCCAGATTATTCTGCCCGATCGCCAAACTTTGTTAGGAGATATTTATGTCAAAGATGGCAAAATTGCGGCGATCGCTCCCCACATTGATCTTGCCGAAATAAGTGAAGAAGATCAACCAGTGCAAATCATCCAAGCTGAAGGATTAACTTTGCTGGCAGGCGTGATCGATCCGCAAGTACATTTTCGAGAGCCGGGACTGGAATATAAAGAAGATTTGCGATCGGCGAGTCATGCTTGCGCGAAGGGCGGCGTGACTAGCTTCTTAGAAATGCCGAATACACGTCCGCTGACTATTACACAGGTGGCGCTAGATGACAAGCTTAGGCGAGCGGCGAGTAAATGTGTTGTGAATTATGGATTTTTCATTGGCGCTACGGGTGAAGTTTTACCTGACTTACTCACCGCAAATCCAACTTGTGGGATCAAAATATTTATGGGATCAATGCATGGCGCTTTACTGATTGATCAAGAGGAAATTTTGGATAGAATTTTTTCGCAGGGCGATCGCCTAATTGCAGTTCATGCTGAAGATCAAGCGCGGATTGCTCAGAGACGTATTGAATTTGCGGACAGTAAAGACCCTGCCAAACATTCGCTAATTCAAGACAATCAAGCAGCGCTTAATGCTACTCAGTTAGCCGTGAAACTTTCTAAAAAATATCAACGCCGCCTCCATATTCTGCATATGTCCACAGCCGAAGAAGCGGAATTTTTGCGTCAAGAAAAACCTGCATGGGTGACGGCTGAAGTTACCCCGCAGCATTTATTAATGAATATCGGTGCTTATGCAAAAATCGGCTCCCTTGCTCAGATGAATCCACCGTTGCGATCGCCTCATGAT
>JAYTWB010000517.1:0-13877 GCA_043743655.1 Cyanobacteriota bacterium
TCGCTTTGATAATGTCACTGGCAATGCTTCTATTACCAACAATACAGTTTTGAATACAATTCAACCTTTTCGGCAAACAGGGCTTGAGGCAAGTATCTTCACGCGTTTAGGGGCTGGCAATATCAATCTGAATATTAGTGGAAATACGGTCGGTGACAACAACCAGCTTTCTACCCTCAATGAGACTGGCGCAGCTACTGTTGCCAATGAAATTGATGGCATTGAAGTTAGTGTTTGTCGCGCTTATCTCGATGGTATCGGTGGGTGCGCTGCAACCACAACCGCCATAGTCAAAATCTCTAATAACATAATCCGAAATATTACTAGCCCTGCGGCTAATGGCGACGGTATAGATATCAACCTGTCTACCAATGCGATCGCGAGATTTACAATCAGCAACAACAATGTCTCTAATATTTCTGACAAAGGCATTAGTTTTGGAGCTGATGACGCATCCAAAGGTTCAGCGATTATCAGCAACAATACTTTCAATGGGATGGGAGAGGTTGGAGTTCAGGTGCGATTAGCCCAGACAGTGAGTGGATCGGCTGACTTCAGTAGCCCCATTACTTTGGCATTAATATACTTGACACACCAAGTCCGAAAAATCGGGCTTTTTTCGTATTAGAAATATTCTTTAATTCCCTATTGCATTTAATACCACTATCGTATATAATAATTATATTAAACGAGGGGTTAAAGAAATTAAATGAGCGATTTACCACAAACACTACAAGAAGCAATTATATATTTTGCAGATACAGAAAAAGCATTTGAAACTGTTATTAATCTGCGTTGGGCTAACGGTGTTACTTGTCCTCATTGCGGTTCTCAATCAGTCGGCTATACTAGCACTCGTAAAATCTGGAAGTGCAAAAATAAAGAATGTCACAAGCAATTTTCTATTAAGACTGGTACGGTAATGGAAGACAGTCCATTAGGTCTTGATAAGTGGTTAATCGCTATCTGGATGATTGCTAATTGCAAGAACGGTGTTAGCTCCTATGAAATCCATAGAGCGATCGGTATTACTCAAAAATCAGCTTGGTTTCTATTGCAAAGAATTAGATTAGCAATGCAAACAGGCAGTTTTGAGAAGATGTCTGGCGCTGTGGAAGTTGATGAAACTTATGTAGGCGGTAAAGCTAGATTCATGCACAAATCAAGACGTGCAAAGCTTATTAAGGGTCGTGGTACTTCTGGTAAAACTATCGTTTTAGGTGTATTAGATAGAACCACTCGCAAGGTAAAGACTAAGGTTATCACTAGCACTAAAAGAGAAGTATTGACAGAAGAAATTAAGCAAGTTGTAGAGGTTGGCTCTACTGTCTATACGGATGCTCATTCAGGCTATGACTTACTGACTCAAGAAGAATACATTCACATGGTTATTGATCACGCAAAAGCCTATGTTGATGGTCATATCTCTACAAATGGAATTGAGAACTTTTGGAGCTTACTCAAACGAGCTTTAAAAGGAACTTACATTAGTGTAGAACCTTTTCACTTATTCCGTTATTTGGATGAACAAGCTTTCCGTTTTAACAACCGCAAAGATAATGATGGCGAAAGATTTGTTAAAGCTGCTAGCGATTTAGGTGGCAAAAGACTTACTTATAAAAAGTTAACTGGGAAAGATGAATAAGGCTTTTATGCCTTAGTTGGTTTTTGCTTAGACGGCTTAGGTTGTATTTCTGATTTAGGGACAGAAAATAACTTTTTAGCCAATTCTGAGAATTGATTAAAGCCCGAATTTATTTGTTGCTTATCCATAATTTACAAAAAAATGTTTATTGTGATACGATATTTTTATAAATAGCAAAAAAGAACCAAGACAAAAATCTTGATTTCTTAATTGCGTTTATAGCTTCAGGTGCTTGTTACGTCCGTCAAAACTTTTCAAGCATCTGAAATTTTAATTAGTGGGATACGTTTGGTACTAGCGAAGGCTTCCTATCCGACCGCTAAGGGGTTCGACTCCCCTGTATTCCACCTACAAAACAACTCTTTAGATTTTTTACAAAATAACGAGGTGCTTTATGAGTTTTGATGATGACAGGAAACGCGATCCTTTGCAAGGCTCTGCATTTTCCACTATTAATAACACTGTGGACACAAAATTAGATGATGATGATATTGAGGGGTTGACTACCCTTGACCCTCTTGGTGAGCGCATTTGGTTGATAGTCAGTGATTTGCTGAAAAGTAAAAATGAGATAACAGTTCAAGATGTCTTTGAAGCATCAGATATAAAAGAGTCTCCCATCAGAACGCGGTTGTCGTTGTTGGTAAGGCTGAAGTATTTAGCGTCTGTAGTTGGTACTGGTAGACGACCCACTTACTATTTCTTGCCTCAAAACCATGAAGGTGCGGAACTTGCAAGCTCTGACTATGTTCTTAAGACACTTGAAAAATCTTTGATTGCAAAAGAGCAAGAAGAAAAACGACTGCTAGCAGAGCTGCAAACTATCACTGCTGACAAAGCTGCTATTGAGCGCACTATCAAAATCTTGAGTAACACAGGGGTTTCAAATGTCTAAAAATTCAATGTCTACAATCATCCCAGAACTTGATAACGCTGCTATCCGCCGTACACCTGATGGACGTATTAGTGTTTACGATTTAATCAAAGTCGTTGGGACTCAAAAAAATCCTCGTGATGCTTGGACTGGTCTCTGTGACAAGTATTCTGAAGCTGTCGGAAAAACCGACAGCTTCAGATTTTCTGGTAGAGGTCAACAAAATACTCCAGTTACCAGTCGAGAGGGGGCTGCCTACATTATTGGTTTACTACCTAACATGGTTGGCAAGCTATATCGAGAAAACGCTGCAAAACTTGTTTTGCGCTATCTTGATGCAGATATTACTCTTGCTGCTGAAGTAGTTGATCGTAATGACAACGATAAAGATTTGCAATGGCTTGAGTCCCGAATTAGAGGCAAAACTGCTCGTAAGCGTTTTGCAGGGGTTTTGAAAGCTCACGGAGTATTGGGCAGGGGTTATGCCTATTGCACTAATCAAACCTATCAAGGTTTGTACGGTACTAACGCTGAAGGAATGCGTAAGCGTAAAAATCTACCTTCAACAGCTAATTGGCGTGACTATGCAGGGATTACTGAACTAAATCAACTTGCTTTTACTGAAGATTTAACAAGTAAGAAAATTAATAGAGATAACGCACAAGGCAATACTCAGTGTGAAAACACTTGCTTTACTACAGCAAAAAGCGTTGCCAACTTTGTTGATAATTTTCTAGCTAGTTAATCCAACGAAGAGCGCGATCGCCTAGCGTATTCCTTACGCTGAGCATTGCGCTCTTCTCTATTTTCAGTCTCATAACGTTGTTTTGCCTTTTTAGCTGATTCGCTAGCATTATTCTTAGCGATCGCCTCTGCTGTCAATTTAGACTTGTTATAGCAGGATTTACACATACCTTTTGAGTAAGCTAGGCGATCGCTGTGAGGACAGGAGATCGCAAATGTCTTTTCTTTCTTTGGTCGTGTCATAGAATTATCTTTCAACCTCACGCTTACCAATACCAAGATTAAACAAAGTTTCCTGAACGTCTTGCCAGTTAGAACCGCAATAGTGATATTTTTTGTCGCGCAAATTGGCTAGGTAGTAGCCAGCCTTACCGCCACGCAATCGAAATAGCTCAATTACCACTTTTGAGGCAGTCAGCCTAAACCGATCAAATAAGTCATTTACTGTTTTTGGGGTAGGGCAATTACGCGGGTTATAAAAAACTTCAGGTTCATCAAATTTAAAATACCAAGTTACTCCTTGTCTTTCTACTACTAAATAATGTAAAGGGTGAATAATACTTTGCATAAGATATGCTCCTATTAAGTTCCAAAGGAAGAAACCCCTAGGTGTTAGCTAGGGGCGATAAGTTAGAGTTAGGGGCTAGTCTTCAGATTCAGATTTTTCATCGTCTTCTAAAGCTTCTAGAACCTCTTCGGTATAAGCAACGCTCTTGCCAGCATCGCTTTCTTTAATCCAAACATCGGCATCTAGGTATTCAAACTCGACTTCAGGTTTGTATTCCTTTTGTCCATTCTCTTTACCGTTAGTTTCGTTCATCTATCATCACCTCCTGTTTTTAGTTTTTGTAAGGTGTTTTCCTTACTTCTTTATTATATACGATAGTGGTATTTAATGCAATAGGGAATTAGGTATTATTTTTTTAATATGAAAAAAAGCTCGATTTTTCGAGCTTGGTGTGTCAAGTATATTAACGCCATTACTTTGGGAGGCGAGACTACTTCAGGTGTAGTTATTTCGGGCAATCAAATTGCTAATACTGGACAAAGTGGTATCCGCTTACGGACACAAAACACTGGTCAACTAACAGTAACTGTGAATGGCAATTTCATCACCAATGCCAACAACGGTATTCCTGCTGCTGCTTCTGATGAGGGCGGTATTCTGGTCAGAACTCAAGACACCTCGATCATTCGGGCAACTTTGACAAATAACACGGTCAATAGCACAGCTAATCAAGGCAACTCTGGCGGTTTATTATTTAGAAAAGCAAATACCTCCAACTTGTGCGCGAAAGTTCAAAACAATCAATCATCTAACGCCGCAGTTGTAGACTATCGATTTAATAACTCTGTAGTGACTGGACTGCAACTTTTTGGAATTAGTACTCCGATCACGACTACGACTGCTCTCCAAGCTGCCTTATTAAATCAAGCAAACGCAGTGACAACTGTCGGTATCACTGGTACGGTCAGCGTTCCGACTGTTGCTTGTACTTTTCCTTGATTACTTTGGTAATCCCTCAATAAGCTCTCAAAAAAAGTCATGATGTCCTGCACGAAGTGCAGGACATCATTATTCATAAGTAGCCGAAACTGCGGCTTGTAAAAATTGCTGCTATAGCGATCGCTATATGCCTGAAAATATTTAGATAGATTGAATATGAGTAATGAATCAATAAATGAAAATTTTATTTGCAGCAGCCGAAGTTGCGCCTCTAGCCAAAGTCGGTGGGATGGCAGATGTAGTGGGTGCGCTTCCGCCTATTCTCAAGAAAATGGGACACGATGTCAGGATTATCATGCCTTACTACGGCGTGATTCCTGACAAGCTCAAGGAACAGCCTGAATGGAAATGGAAAGGCTATGCCATGTTTCAGGAATTTGATATTTTTGAGACAGTATTGCCTGGAACCGATGTGCCTTTGTATTTAGTTGGGCATGGATCATTCATTCCTGCGCGTGTCTATGGCGGTGAAGATGAAAACTGGCGATTCACCATGTTTTCTAATGCAGTTGCTGAGTTTACATGGAACTATTGGAAACCGAATATAATTCATTGCCATGACTGGCATACAGGGATGATCCCTGTATGGATGCACCAGATTTCTGATATTGGCACTGTATTCACGATTCATAACCTTGCCTATCAAGGACCTTGGAAATGGTTTTTAGAGAGAACAACTTGGACTCCTTGGTACATGGAAGCCCATAACACAATGGCAGCAGGCATCAAATATGCCGATCGCGTTAATACTGTATCGCCCACCTATGCCCAGCAGATTTGTACGCCCACCTATGGTGAAGGTTTAGAAGATTTATTGGCTTTGCTAAAGCCATGGGGGATATTAAATGGCGTTGATCCAGAACTAGAAAATCCTGAAACTGATCTGGCTCTCGCTCAAACCTATAGTGTGAATACGCTTGACGATCGCATGGCAAATAAAATCGCCTTGCAAAAAGAGTTGGGACTCACCGTCAATCCTGGCACTTTTTTAATCGGTATGGTTGGACGTTTGGTCGAACAAAAAGGACTTGATTTATTACTACAGACTCTAGAGCGATTCTTGGCTTATACCGATGCTCAGTTTGTGGTGTTGGGTACAGGCGATCGCTATTACGAGTCACAACTATGGCAAATTGCCGCTCGTTATCCTGGGCGGATGTCAGCGCAAATTTTGTTTAACTCGGCGCTCTCTCATCGGGTTTATGCAGGCTCAGATGCATTTTTGATGCCAAGCCGATTTGAGCCTTGCGGGATTAGTCAGCTAATTGCTTTGCGCTATGGTTGTGTGCCAATTGTCCGCCGTACAGGTGGATTAGTTGATACTGTGTCTTTCCATGATCCAATTACGCAGACAGGTACAGGCTTTAGCTTTGATCGCTATGAGCCATTAGATTTGTATACTTGTATGGTGCGGGCATGGGAAAGTTATCGTTATACCGATGCATGGCGATCGCTACAACAGCGCGGCATGAATAGTAACTTCAGTTGGCAAGCCTCTGCTGATAAATATGTGCAGCTATACCGCTCGATTCCAGGGCTAGAGAACGCCTAAAATCTCAGCAATAACAAAGGCTCTTAGCACCTTTGTTATTGCTGAATCGTAAATCAGATAAAATTGCCGTAAAAATCCCACTCAATCGACTATTCAGGCTACTTATTAATGCGCCAGTTTCCCGTTATTCTTATTCCGCCAGAAGTACAACGAATCGCTCAGTCTATGCCCGTTGCACCTGAGTTTAAGATCGAGTTGCCAAGCGTACCCGCTTATCGTCAGCCCAAGCCCGTTCATATTAAAGAGGCGCTGCTTCTGACGAGTGGTCTAGTTGTAATCGTGGCTCTGGTCACTTTAGCGGTTAAGGAGTTAGGAATAATTTTGCTGATCGTGGGTGCGATCGCTATTGTGTTTCGGGTGAGGTTTCAATTTCAGTCTTACAATCGACGGTGTAAAAAACACCAAGACACTTTAGAGCGCTATTTAGGAAAATTAAAGGCTTATTCCCAAGAAGAAGTTGGTTATCAGCGCCAATTAGCGATCGCCCATGCGCCAGAGAAAGTACTCGAGTTTCGGCATCAGCAATTTCATGATTTTTTTAAAAAGCTACCCTATTATGAAAATGCGATCGCCTTAAACCAAGTCCGAAATAATTTTGGTAATGTTCAATCAACAGATGAGCAATCCATTGAAGGAGTTATCTACTATTTTGGAATTACCCTGCAACAGTATTTATCGGGAACGCTCTATCAAAGAATGAAGCTACCAATCCCAAGTATTGACTATGCTTGGGAACCTGCACTAGCTTATATCGATCCTGCGTTTAACTTACACATTGCGATCGACATGAGTTTAGATTCAGAAAATGCCGCGATCGTCATGCGAAATGATTTAGCAGAACGTTTTTTGGTTGATGTAGGTTGGATTATCATCAAATTTTCTCAGGAACAGATTTTACAAAACTCTATTGAATGTTGTAAAGAATTTGCCAAGTTACTTGATCGCCTAAGCATCGACAAGACTGTATTACCAAACTTTATCGATACTCCTGATCTCTTGCCAGTAAAGCGCTAATTTGCTAATACGCTATATTATCTAATCAGGTCAATGGATGAGAGTACTTGCCCATGAATGCAGCCGAACAAGCTAAAAATGTGGAAATAACCACAAAAATCGCCACTATCGTTAACTTGTTTAAAGCCAAGTATCCCTCTGCACGTTCTGACCTAAAACCTTGGCTAAATAATCCCGATACACGCAAACTACTTGACCCTGACTCAATTGATGTGAGCTTTCATTTCCCTGGGGTAAGTTGGCGGCTTAAAGTTCGCAGCATTCTATTTCAAATCCGATTATACGAAGACCCCATTGATGGAGATTTGCGAGCGATCGGGATTGAAGCCAGCGGGCATGACTATCGAGGCGAACGTTGGCGATTTTCGACAGTAGACAACTGGCAGTTTTTAGGCGATACCATGCCAATGGATGACGGAGCCGAAAACTTGCGAGAGTTTAGTCGTCAAACACTAGATGTGTTTAATCACAAGTAGCTTTACATGTCTAAATTAGCGATCGCTAATTTAGGCTGTTTCGCCATTTTGCTAATTGAGCTTTAGTCGCACTATCGATTCGATTCCCCAACAGATTATTAGTATTTGCCTTTTGATTCTTTTGACGGCTCTGCACTGATCGCATAGTTGCTTCTACTTCTTGCTCAAATGCAGCAGCAGATAGCCACTCAGCTCCAAAGCCAACTGCAGTTAGCTGCTGAGCGCGATCGGAAGTCACGACAATAATTCTTTTTAAATGCCTGAGCGGATCGCGCCTATATTTGCCACATTGACGCTCGATGTAAGTATCCGCAGTTTCATTATGATCGGTGAAGTATAGTCGCAGATTTTTGGTGATTTTTTCGGCTTTGGCGGGTGTTGCTTGCACATAGGCATCAAATACTAATGTCGTCTTATAGCCGTGATAAGCGCTAAAGTTGACCATCGCCTCGGTTAAATGCGATCGCGCAATGTCAAACCCTTGCAAATCTCGAATTTCCTGCAAGTGCTTCCAAAAACCAATCACGTTATAACCGTCCACCAACATAACTGGTGGATATTCCGCAGACATAATAATAGACCTTAGATAAAATTAAATAAAATTAGATAAAACTACTTACTTCAATTCTGACACTAGAATTCGCAAATGTTGCGTTTCTTGCAGATAAAACAAGAAAATACAGTGTGCGCGGCGCGGTCTACTTTCTCGGTTTGTTAGTGCGATAATGAGGCAGAAGTATTAGACGAAAACTCGAACGGTAATGGCGAAAAATTCCTCTACGACAGCGCAAGTTGATAAGACAGCCTCAACCACACAAGCCTCAAAATCTAGCATCAGTCCTGAGAAAAAGAAAGCACTCGATGCAATCATGCAAAAAATCGAGAAAGATCATGGCAAAGGTGCAATCATGCGTCTGGGTGATGCCACGAATATGCGTGTCGAGACTGTCCCTAGCGGCGCATTACCCCTCGATTTAGCCCTCGGTGGTGGTCTGCCCAAGGGACGGGTAATCGAAGTATATGGTCCCGAAAGTTCAGGTAAAACCACCTTAGTGCTTCATGCGATCGCCGAAGTCCAAAAGCGAGGCGGTATTGCCGCCTTTGTTGATGCTGAACATGCCCTTGACCCTACTTATGCGGCGGCTGTCGGTGTTGATATTGATAACTTGCTGATTTCACAGCCAGACTCTGGCGAAATGGCGTTGGAAATTGTCGATAACCTCGTGAGATCGATGGCGGTCGATATTATCGCGATCGACTCAGTGGCTGCTCTGGTACCTCGCGCCGAAATCGAAGGCGAAATGGGCGCGACTCATGTTGGTTTACAAGCGCGATTGATGAGTCAAGCTCTCCGCAAAATCACCGCCAATGTCGGTCGCTCCAACTGCATCGTCATTTTCTTAAACCAATTGCGCCAAAAAATCGGTGTAACCTATGGCAGTCCTGAAGTAACCACAGGCGGAACAGCCCTCAAATTTTATGCCTCAGTACGGCTAGATATTCGGCGTATCCAGACCCTCAAAAAAGGCACAGAAGAGTATGGTATTCGCGCCAAAGTCAAAGTTGCGAAGAACAAAGTCGCGCCACCTTTTCGGATTGCCGAATTTGATATCATTTTCGGTAAAGGCATTTCTACAGTTGGTTGCCTTGTCGATCTTGCTGAAGAAATGAGCATCATCGTTCGCAAGGGTGCGTGGTATAGCTACAAAGGTGACAATATCGGGCAAGGTCGAGACAACACTATCAAATACATGGAAGAAAAACCAGAATTTGCTAAAGATATTGAAAAGCAGATTCGTGAAAAGTTAGCCGAAGGCGTGGCGGTTTCGGCGACTAAGGTCGTGCCTGAGGAGATTGAGCCTGAAGATGATGAATTAACACCTGAGGATTTCTAAAAAAAGGGCGCTAAGCGCCCTTTTTTTTGTAAAGAGAAAGAGTCTGCTTTTCCTTATCTATACAGTGATTAAAAAACTAACATTTCACGAATTAGCCATTTATTATCTTTGCGTACTAAATCGTATTCGACTGTGTAACTGGCATCGGTTTTTGACGCGCCACGGTCAAGTTCACCGTTGTTAAAGTAATTACGAGATTCGGAGATTTTGGCTGTTATTCTAGCCTTGCTATCACCGTCAGGAACAACTTTATCAATTTCACTTGATTTTATTTGGTACTGCAAATAAGAGTTACTGGTCTTAAGTTCTTTAGCGCGAGCTTTCCAGTCGCTCAGAGCTGGCTCAGCCAAAATTTCTTCTAAAGTATTATCTTCATACTTGTTGCCAAGTGCCTTTGATTTGGTTGCTTGCCATGTTTCGATTAGTTTAGTGGCAGTTTCTTTGTCTAAGGGACCCGCGGTCGCGATCGCAACTGAAGTATTGGTTTTGAACGATTCCACTAAAGGTGCGATCGGTTTTTCTAAGGTGACGAATGCTTCTGAACGCGGTGAGCTAGTCAGAGCGCGAAAAGCCCAAACAACCAGCCATAGAGAGCCACTGACTAGAGCGATCGCGATCGTAATTACGGCGACTAAACGACCGATATTAAATTTGCGTTTTGGCGATGAAGAATTAACTGGACGGTTAATTTCTCGGACAGCTGCATTAATATTTTTGGCGATATTTCTCTCAGGAGAAGTATTACTAAGGCGGCGGGACTTAGGTAAATCTCGCGAGATATTATTATTGCTATGAGAATTACTATGAGATGCAGCAGAACGATCAATAGCAGGAGTAGTCGATCTCTGAAACCGATTGGGAGGGTCGGGCGCATAAGTAGAAAGTTTTGGCTCAATAATGGGGGCGCGATCGTCTAAAGAAGCGCTACCACCCACAGGTGAAGTCCAGTCTGATGACGCACCAGTATTTGGCAATTCCTCTAGATATGCTTGCACCTGCTCATCCGCAAAATAATCTTTGAGCGAGACAATTTGATGCATCAGATCGCGAAAGTGCGGATAGACTTCTTCTTGCAACCAACGTTCGCTATAGAGACATAATCCGGGCAGTAGATCGGGAGCGCCTTCAGAATTTTGACGAATGAAAGAAATTTGATCTTCTTCAGTACTGCTATCGATCGCTGTACTTGCCTCTTCAGTTTGTCCGAGCAGCAAAGCACATACGGCTTTTTCAAGGTAAATGTCTTGCTTGGCACTGAGCTTAACTAGAAGCCCCTTCGCACGGCGAATCAAGGCTGGCTGGCGCTGTGAGAAGCCACGCGCAATCAAGGCATAAACAGCTAAATAAGTAGCAACTGAAGATGGACGACGGGCTTCTTCTTCAAACAAAGTTTGCTGTTCGAGTGCGGTCATGTAGCTGCGTAGTTGCTGCATAAATCGCAAAAAATCATCAATACCAAGACTGGAATAGTCATTGCCTGAGCCATCAATTCCCCGTCTCGCATCAAGCATCTCTTGCAACAGCAACATACCTTTGCGCTGTTCATTAGTCTGGTTGTCAGGAGATGCTAATAACTCAAGAATGCGATAGGGGCGTAATCGAAATAGATCGGCTTGAATTTCGCTACGAATGCTCAGAAATAAGCCTTCTCGCAATAAAATTTCTTGGGCAGATTCAAGAGACATTGCTGCCGATTCATATTGTCCTTGTTTCCAATATTCGCGACCCAGCTCTAAATAGGATAGCGACACTGAGAGTAATAAGTCAGGATCGTGAGGAGATATCCTAGCGGACTGATACTCGGCTTCGTCAGGGTCATAATAGGGTTTGGCAAGGGCTAAGACTTTCTCGGATTCACCGAGTTCATACAAAATCAGCAATAGTCCTACAAAATCTTTTTCATCAGCTTCAACTTCAGGTGGTAGCTTGGCAGCTGGTTTGTCGAGAGATGGATCGCTAGTTTGATCACCTAAAGCAATGGTCGATGCAATAGCGGCGCGATCGCCTTCGACCAAAATTTCATAAGCTTTATCAATAATACGTTTGCGAGAGGCGATCGCGGCATCAGAATATTCACGCCTCGGCATAGAGAGCAGGCGATCGCGATGGGCTTGATCGATTTTATCTAGTCCTGACAGGTGTGTCAAACCAAGGATGCGATAACAGTCTAGGGGAACTTTCACTTTACTTTTCTGCCCAAAACTTTAATTGGAAATGCCGATCTGAACGCCGATAATGCCAACCTGTTTGCCTCTCAAAAAAGATGCCTAACATATCAATATTCAATTTAAGGCACTCAAAAAATTGAGTACATTAAACGCCAGAATTATACACTAAGAAGTTTAATTTAGTGAAAAGAGCTAAAGTTGAAAATGCACTTTAGCATCTAAGAATCAAGTGCGATCGCTTGATCAATTGCTAGTTTTTGATTAAGACGAATTTGATAAGCTTGTAACTCTTTTGCTTTGAGTCCGCTAATAATACAAAAACTATCAACATCGATCCCACGCGCTAGCATCTCAATACACCAAGTGTGTCGGGCTTGATCGATCGCGAGTGCTGACCCGTCCACATTCCGATAAAGATTTGTCCAACGCGTCCAGAGCTGCTCGATTTCTTCTAAAGATAAAGACTCAAACATCGACTCAATGAGATTATTTTGATGATCATTCTGCTGATCAATTTTTAAATCTTTTTTACGCATTTTCAGATAAGCACTGAGGGGATTGTTAGTTGCCGACCCATAACGATGACCGAGAATTTTTTGGTTAAGTGGAACTGACCGCCCCGAGTTACCAGTTGGATCATTGGTGAATAAAATCCCATGATTAGCCTGTTGCTGGTAATCTTGGAAACGCAACTGAGTAATGTTAATTGCCGTAATTCCTGCTCCAAATAATAAATAAGCGATCGCATAGTCTTTCACCCCAGACTTTTTAGCTTGCAAAATAATTTCGCGGACTGTCTCGGTGGGAATATCCATAATCGGAGGCAGTGGAATTGAGCGCACTTGGCTACTGGGAGTAACCTCTTGCACAAACATATCGACCAAAGTACTCACAAATTCATCGCGATCGCGCCAAATCGTCTGCACATCACTGGTCAAAGTGATCACCGCATAACCCAAAATGCAAGTATTCAACAAGTTAGCCAGTTTGAGCGGAGGCAAAGCATATTGCAGTCGCGAATTTGCAAGTACATCATGCATCGCTACTGCGATCGTTTGATTGACCTGATTAATCCCTTGCGCTAGGGCTTGACGGCTTTCGAGCGGATATTGTCCTGCCTCACCGACTAGCGATCGCACTAATTCAGGCACACTTTCAATCGCCCGCAAAGAACTCTGGATATAGTATTTAAGAAATCTGCGTAAATCGCTCTGACTAGAAATATCTGATACCATTTCTGTCACCACAAATGACTCTCCCGCTTGAGCCAACACCAAATATTTTTGTAGACATTCTTGCAAAACCGCTAACAATAAACCATGTTTATTGCCAAAATGGCGAAATAAAGTTACTTCATTAACCTGAGCAAAATCAGCAATCTGGCGTGTAGTTGTCTCGGTAATTCCCTTGCTAGCAAACAACTCTAGTGCTGTATTCACGATGCGTTGTCGAGTCGGGATTCGAGATACAGACATGAGAGTATGTACCATTGAGATGATTTGCAAGTGATACTTGCATTATTACTTAAAAAGAGGTTAAACTTAATACAATTGTAAGTGATACTTGCATATCCTCACCCTCCATTACCCTCCTAGTTATTCCATGACCGTCACCACTGAAGTCATCTCCACTGATGAGCAAAAACTGAACTGGACAAACGTTGCCTTCTTCAGCGCTTTTCATATTGCAGCCCTAGCTGCGCCTTTTTACTTTTCATGGCAAGCCGTTGTGCTTACAGTCTTCTTGCATTGGCTATTTGGCAGCATCGGCATTTGTCTTGCGTATCACCGTATGCTTAGCCATCGCAGCTTTCAAGTGCCAAAGTGGTTAGAATATATTCTCACCACTATCGGTGCGTTGGCAATTCAGGGGGGGCCTGTATTTTGGGTGGGTGGTCATCGTCAACATCATGGCTTTACCGAAGATAACCAAAAAGACCCTTACTCCGCAAATCGCGGCTTTTGGTTTAGCCACATCATGTGGATTATTCGGTCTAGACCAG
>JAYTWB010000518.1:0-12311 GCA_043743655.1 Cyanobacteriota bacterium
TCTTGGGTTTTTATTTACCTAATACAGGCAGCGGCTATAGGTTCAGATTTAGGGCTGAGCGTATGGCTGATAAATGCGTTCGGGTAAGTGCGATCGCGATATTTCGATCACTAAATCAACAAGTGGGCGATCACCGATCACCTTGCCGATCATGCGGGGCAGAAATAATTCAGGATGGAGCGCTTTCCAGAAATATTCCACAAATTGGCTGATTTCATGGTCACTCAGCCCTGTTTTGCCAGAGGCAATCAATTTGTGTTCGGCTTCAAGTCGCCATTGCAAACTCTGCTTATAATCTTGGGGCATGATGATGATCAGACTATCAAGATATGCCCAGAGGGGTTGGTAGTCATGGAGATTAGCGTTACATTCGAGCGCAAATTTACGATCTGCTTCTGACAAAATTGGCGGTACAAAATTCTCAAAAGCAGAAATCGGCAAGGGACGCATACCCACAAACCAGCCTTCAAACAAGATAATATCGGCACTTTGAGAAATTTCAGGCTCAGTGCGATCGCCTACTCCATTGTGTAGAGATTTATCAAAACGAGGGATTTGTACGACTGGGGAGCGATCGCGCAACTGCTGTAGAACCTGAATACCCAAATCGATATCGTGGGTGCTAGGTGGTCCTCGCCAAATTAGATGAGGACGGCGATCTCGTAATTTTTGGCGATCGGCATAGGTTTTGTATAAATCATCAAGAGAAATACTTAAAAATGTTTTGCCAAGATGCCTCAACACAATATTTAAGATAAACCCTAGTGTTGTCTTGCCTGTCCCTTGTCCGCCGAGTAAACCTTGCATGAAGCAACGTCCTATTTGTGTTTGCTGGCGAGCCATTTGTTGCGCGAGAGGCAACCAATAGTGCCAGAGAATCGGCAATAGTAATGATGGGGAATCAAGTTGAATGTCGTGAATAATTAAGCTCTGAGAAATTTCTGGGTAAACTAATCGGAGTAATTGCGATCGCGCATCAATAATCTCTTCAGCACTTAAATCACCTATATCTAATATCTGTAAGCGATCGCGGTTTTCTAATAAATTTTGCTTGAGCTGGTGATGGTCAGATATCGATAAGCGATCGCCCTGAACTATTAGTTCAAAAATTCTTATAATTGGATTTCCAATCATTTCCTTGTCCAATCAGGGTTACGCATGATTTCTGGCTAAGTTTAGATATACAGATTACCAATTTACAAAAATTAAGCTATTAATTAACAATTATTTAACATAGAATACTGTCTGTGGGTAATTGTACGCAGGCTCCTCCACACAAACTACATATAATTACCCTCGTCTCAACTTAGTTAGATCCATTACTAAACAAAAAAATTACAACTATGAACTTGAAAGCTCTCTTAATCGTTGCCAGCCTTGGCTTATCTGCTGGTCTAGTTTCTTGCGCTACCGAAACTGCTACACCTCCTGCGAAGCCAGCAGTTACAGCTGCTCCTGCTGTAGATGCGACAAAGGCTAAAGAAACAGCTAAGCCTGACGCAACGGCTAAGCCTGATGCAATGGCTAAGCCTGACGCAATGGCTAAGCCTGATGCTAAGGACAAAGCTACTGACACTATGGGCAAGCCTGACGCAATGGCTAAGCCTGATGCAATGGCTAAACCTGACGCAATGGCTAAACCTGATGCAATGGCTAAGCCTGATGCAATGGCTAAGCCTGATGCAATGGCTAAGCCTGACGCGACCAAAAAGCCTCAGTAGTATTAAAACTAGAGATTTGGAGAGGATGGCGCGAAGCATCTTCCTCTCTGATCTAGATACTAAGAAAAGAGCGCTTTGCGCTCTTTTTGCTTTATTGGATAAATTTGTAGAAATCTAGAAATTTTTTTGTGGAAATGTTTATGCGATCGCCCACTCAAAAGCCCACCCAAACTTTAGCTGCTAAGATTTTTCATTGGGTGAGTATTACCAGTTTGTTTCTGATGATCGCTAGTGGTTTGCAAATTTATAATGCTAATCCAGTATTTGGAGGGCGCGCAGGTATTCACATTCCGCCGATTTTGGGGTTGGGGGGCTGGCTTGCGGGCGGAAGACATTGGCACTTTGCTTCAATGTGGATATTTGCGCTAAATCTTTTTTGGTATGGCGTTTATGTTTTGATAACGCGGCGTTGGAGACATCGTTATGCTAGCCGTAAAGATGTAAAGGCATTGCTGGTTAGTCAAAACGAAAAGCGTAAAAATTATGCTTGGCATCGGTTAGTTTATACATTGCTGATTCCGATTGGATTATTATCGATTTTTACGGGGCTGGGCATGTATAAGCCAGCTCAGTTTTATTGGATTGTGGATAGTTTTGGAGGCTGGGAAGCTTTGCGAATCACCCACTTTATGGCAGTGCCAATTACGTTGATATTGGCTGGGATTCATTCACAGCTGGGGCGCAAAGTCGGTGGCGATCGCTTACTTGATTCGATGTTTTGGGAATAGTCGCTATATTTGAGTTATGTCACAACAACCAGAACTTAACGATGATGACTTTGTGCCGCGCCGCCGCTTTTTGACTTTGGCAGGCGCGGGGCTTCTGACAATTGGCTTTGGGAGTCTTGCTGAAAGCCTAGTAGGTGGTTTATCGGAGCCGTTAAATCAGCGAGTTGAGTCACTGATTTTTAGACCGCAGCAACCCGTACCTGAGTTTCCGATTAGTGCGATCGAGCCAAATAAGTTAATCGTCAATACTTTTAGGTCTACGCCAGTGATCAATCCTGAGACTTATCGTTTGACCATTGACGGTGAAGTTAAGAACCCGCTTAGTTTGAGCATGGACGATTTGCAAAAAATGCCGTTTAAGTCAATGGTGATTCGTCATGTATGTGTTGAGGGATGGGCGGCGATCGTGCAGTGGGGCGGTGTGCGACTACGAGATTTAATCGCGATCGCCAACCCGTCATCTCGAGTCAAATATGTTTATTTTTATTCGGCTGATGGCTATTATGAAAGTTGGGATATTGACTCAGTTATTCACCCACAGACGTTGATGGCTTATCAAAAAAATGGACAGCCTCTAGAGGTGGCATATGGCGCACCTTTACGTCTTGCCTCGCCTGTTAAGCTTGGTTATAAGCTGAGTAAGTGGGTGACAAGGATTCAGCTTACGAGTGAGTTAGGTAAGCAGCGCGGCTATTGGGAAGATATTGGTTACGAGTGGTACGCGGGGATTTAGCAATTATCAACAAGAAAATCGGCGCTTTGTGACGCTTTTCTTGAGTGTGTTATATTCAGGGTAAATCAAATTTATGCGTTTAATTTTCACATCTAAATTTAATCGATTTCAGTCTATTGATGCTACGCAAGCTTGGTCGCTATTTTTAACTGGTTGTAAACAAGATGATTCTTTTGGGAAAAATCCTATGATTGGCAAATATATAACAATCGCAATCTTGGGTGCGATCGCGGCGCAAATCATCGAAGCGATTTTGTCATAGCTATGGCAATAAAAGTAATGGCAACAAAAAAGACGGCGCTAAGCGCCGTCTTTTTTGTTGCGAGAAGAATTTAAACTGCTTCTAAATCTTTTTCGCCAGTACGGATACGGATGATTCGCTCTACAGGAGAGACGAAAATCTTACCATCGCCAATTTCGCCAGTACGCGCGGCAGTAATAACCTTATCTACCACCATGTCCACTTGGTCGTCTTCGACAACAATCTCAATTTTGAGCTTTTGTAAGAACTCGACTGTATACTCAGAGCCACGATAACGCTCTGTCTGCCCTTTTTGACGACCAAAACCTCGCACTTCTGATACGGTCATGCCCACTACGCCAGCATTGACAAGAGCAATTTTGACTTCGTCAAGCTTAAATGGACGAATGATTGCTTCAACCTTTTTCAAATTAACTCCTCCACTGATTCTTCAACTTTAATACACTTGAATTGATGTGTAAATTTGTAGCCTAACATACTTTTTTCGATTGTCATTCGCATTGTGGTTAGGATTGACGTTGCCACAGCCACCAACGAATCACCAGTTTTTCTAGTTCTATCCAAACAAACATCAAGGCACTAAAACCAAAGCAAATTGCTAGCTCTGTTGGGGTAAGTAAATGTGTACCGAAAAAGTTACGGAATGACTCCACATAAATTAACACCATTTGTAGAACTGTGGTCAGAATCACTGATCCCCAAAGATAAAGATTGGTTAAGGGATTCAGCTCAATGGTTAGCTGCGTATTGGAACGAATGGCGATCGCATGACCCATTTGCGATAAACAAAGGGTGGTGAATACCATCGTTTGCCAGCGATCGGGTGAGTAAGTGTCATTAAAGGTATTGGCTATGGTGTATCCATGCGCCCAGACCATTAACGTAATCGTGATCACTGACAAAATTATCCCAATCCGAATCATGTATGAACCCATGCCGCGTGCAAAAATATTTTCACGCGGATCAACAGGTGGACGTTTCATAACATTTGGTTCGGCTGGCTCCACGGCAAGGGCAAGCGCGGGCAAGCCATCAGTGACGAGATTCATCCATAAGATTTGTAAAGGAATCAACGGGACGTTAAATTGCAACATTGGCGCAACGGCGATCGTAATCACCTCACCAATGTTGCTACCGAGGATGTATTTGATAAAGCGGCGGATATTGGTATAGACGACTCGTCCTTCTTCGGTGGCGGCGACAATTGTGGCAAAGTTGTCATCGAGCAAGATCATGTCACTAGCTTCTTTGGATACGTCAGTGCCAGTGATGCCCATCGCAATTCCGATGTCGGCTTGCTTGAGGGCTGGGGCATCGTTCACGCCATCGCCTGTCATTGCCACAAAATGATGTTGTCTTTGCAAAGATTGGACAATCCGCAGTTTGTGTTCAGGGGAAACACGCGCATAGACATTGACCTGATCGACTTCACGATCTAAATCCGCAGGACTCATGACTTCTAGCTCTTTGCCTGTGAGAATGCGATCGCCTGCTCTGGCAATACCGAGATCGATGGCGATCGCTTTAGCGGTGAGTTGGTGATCACCTGTGATCATGACAGGGCGAATACCTGCTTCGCGACAAAGTCTTACGGCTTCGCGGACTTCGGGTCGTGGTGCATCCAGCATTCCCACTAAACCAACCCAAATCAAATTACTTTCATCTTTTATGGTAATTCCGTCTTCAGGTAAATAAGAAAATGTGCGATATGCAAAGCCGAGTACGCGCAAACCACGGCTGGCGAGATCATTGTTTTGATCGAGAACTTGCTGACGTTGGAAATCAGCAAGACCATGAATCTGATCACCAATTTGAATATGTGTGCAGCATTCTAAAGTTAATTCTGGCGAACCTTTACAAAAGAGAACATTACCGCCATGCTCACCTTCGACTAGCACACTCATCCGTTTACGTTCAGACGAAAATGGAACTTCAGATGTACGCGGCATACGATGTTGCCATTCGGAATAGTCGCATTCACCTTTGGTCGCCAGCACTAACAAAGCGCCTTCAGTCGGGTCGCCGATAATTATCCATTCACCATTTTTTTGCTGCAAGATCGCATCATTGCAAAATACGCAAGCCATCAGCAATTGCTGAACTTCAGGAATGCTGGTAACAGCAAAAACAGAATCTTGTGGAGAACCTTCAGCGAGGTTAAATTCACCTATTGGTGTATACCCATCGCCTGTAATTTGTAGAGAATGTAGCCCTGTGCGGATACTTTGTACCACCATTTTATTTTGGGTGAGAGTACCTGTTTTGTCAGAGCAAATTGTCGTAACTGAGCCAAGTGTTTCGACGGCGGGTAGACGACGAATCAGCGCATTGCGTTTGACCATCCGCTGAGTACCTAGTGCCAGAGTGACAGTTACCACCGCAGGTAATCCTTCAGGCACAACGGCAACTGCCATGCTAAGCGAGGTTTCGAGAAGCTCGCCAAATTGACCGCCCCTAAACATCCCAATCACGATTACTACGCCAACTAAGGCTAAAGAACCACCAACAAGGACATTTCCTAATTGCGTCATTCTTTGTTGCAGCGGTGTATCTTCAGTTTCTACGTTTTGAATTAGCGCGGCGATTTTGCCTAATTCTGTCTGCATTCCTGTTTTGGTAACGAGAACTTTGGCGCGTCCTTGGATTACTTCAGTGCCTTGATAAACATAATTTAAGCGATCGCCTAAACTAGCCTCTTCTTCAAGAATCAATTTTGCTTCTTTATTAACAGCTTCAGCTTCTCCTGTGAGGGCTGATTCGCGTACTTGCAGATTTTGTTCGTCCAGCAATCTTCCATCGGCAGCAATTTGTACGCCTGCCTCTAACAGCATAATGTCGCCAGGGACGAGTTCTTTGCCGTTAATTTCGCTCACTTCACCGTTGCGAATCACGCGGACTTTTGGGGAAGACATTCGCTTGAGAGCCGCGAGGGCTTTTTCGGCATTGATTTCTTGCATGTAGCCGAGAAGCCCATTGAGCAAGACAATCGAGAAAATCGCCACCGCATCTTTAGGGAATTGTGGTACTGGCTTGTTAATCGCTAAGAATCCTGAGACCACTGCTACAGCCATCAGCATCAGCAGCATGATGTTTGTAAACTGATCGATAAAGATGCGTAGAGGCGATCGCCCGACTTTTTCGATTAGCTCGTTTGTGCCATAGCGATCGCGCCTCACCAGAATTTCTTGGCTATTCAGTCCTTGTTCTGTGTCACTTTGGAGTAAGTCAATTGATTGCACAGTATCAAGACTATGCCAATGCACAGTTGCGGGATTTTCTGATCCTATTTCCATAGATATTTACGCATAAACAATTGTGACTATAGTACTAAAAAATAGTGCTAGTTATCTTAAATAATCTTGAAGCTTACCAAAACTCAGATAAAAAGAGGCGGCTCTCTATCTGAGGTACAATTGCAGGATGATCAATAATCCATTTCTGCCCCAGCGATTGGTGGGTAGACAAATAGAATTAGAGCAGATTAGTCAGATTTTGTTAGCAGATGGAGATTTGCTGATAGCGGGAGTGGCAGGGAGTGGACGGAGAAATCTGGTTAAATGGGCTGCTCAAAAAGCGGGCGCAAAGGTGATTACTATAGATTGCTTACGCGCTACTGATGGCGATCGCTTCTTAAAATTATTGGCTGAAAGTTTACTCAGTGCTTTTGACCGCCGCAAAGAACTACTCAAATTACAATATCTACTTCAAGATCAGCCGATTACTTTCGACCTAAGCACAGAGCCTAAACCTCGGATTACTTGGAAACTCTCCTCCACAGGGCTATGGACTTTATTCCAAAACTTGTTGAGCTTGCCACAACAAATGGCAGAATGGCTTGATTGTCGAGTAGCGATCGTGCTGCATAATTTTACGCATATTCGTTCATGGGATCGTAAAGGAGAATGGGAAGAATATTTGCGGCGTGAGATTCAACTTCAGAGTCGGGTCAGTTATATTTTGATTGCGACAGTGCCAGAGCCGTGGATGTATAAGCTGAAGTTAGATGTCGTGGAACTACCACCACTCTCTCATATAGAGCTTTGCGAATGGCTAGAGCCGACTATAAAGCAAAAAAGATTAAAGTTTGATCCCACCGCAATGGAACTTTTTACAGAATATATCCAAGGGAACTTTAGTGATGCGATCGCTTTAACAAGGCGCATTTGGCTGGAGGCTCTCACGCAGACAAGTTTTTATTCTCAATCAAATATTCAAGCAGAGACTCAATCAGAGATACTGATTCAGCCTGATCATGTGCATCGCAATATGTTGGCTCTAATCGAAGACCTTGCGGCTACTTTTGAGTCCTTAATCATGCTTTTGCCACCAACTCAGGTACGCGTATTAGAGAGCTTGGCGATCGATCCCACCGTTAGCCCTCATAGTCGCGAATATATTCAAAAACATCAACTTTCTAAGGGTGGTAGTTTGCAAGGAGCGCTGGATAGTTTGGAACAGAAAGGGCTAGTTTATGGTGCAAAATATGGCTATCGGATTGCGTTGCCAACTTTACAATTTTGGCTAAAGCAGCGCTTAGGATAGGCCATGCAGAATATCCATCATGCTGCTATTCATACATTGCCAATTGAAGTCGTTCATTTGATCGCCGCAGGTGAGGTGATTGACTCATTGGCAGCCTCAGTGCGCGAACTGGGAGAAAATGCAATCGATGCGATCGCTACCCGAATCGTGATTTCGATTTGGACAGATACACTTTCGGTGCAGGTGAGTGATAATGGCTGCGGCATGGCGATCGCGGATTTATCACAAGCGGCAACACCACACACGACTAGCAAGATTACTAATGCGGAAGATTTACAAAAAATTAATAGCTTAGGCTTTCGGGGTGAGGCGCTTTATAGTTTGGCTCAACTCGCTGATTTGAGCATTTGTAGCCGCCCAATCCTAGAGCCAGTCGGTTATCAAGCTAATTATGATCAGCATGGTAATTTGCACTCTCAGCCCAAAGTAGTGGCGATCGCCAAAGGTACGGTAGTCACAGTTCGCAATCTATTTTTACGCTATCCCAATCGTTTACAAGCGCTCCCCACCAATTCGCAACAAGTGCGTAAAGTGCAGTTACAAATCCAGCAAATGGCGATCGCTAATCCGCAAATTAACTGGCAAGTAACTCTAGATGGCAAGGAATGGCTGACAATTTGGGCAGGAGAGAATGCTAGCGAAATTTTGCCGCAAATTATTAGTTCTATTCAATCTCATGATTTAGTATATCGAGACTTTTCTACTTCTTCCCATGATGTATCTGAGCGCATCTCGATCACGCTCGGACTGCCCGATCGCTTATCTCGCCGCCGTCCTGATTGGATCAAAGTAGTTCTCAATGGTCGCGTGGTTAATTTTCCTGAGTTAGAACAAACTATTCTTGCTAGTCTAGAACGCACCTTGCCGCGCAATCGTTTCCCTGTATGCATTGTGCATTTAAATTTGCCATGCGATCGCATCGACTGGAACCGCGACCCATCTAAGTCAGAAGCTTATATCCAGAATCTAGGAGAACTCCAATCGCAGTTAAAAGAATACATAACTGAGACACTCAAAGCTCCTGAACCCAGTAGTTACACTAACGCCACTAATGATCTACTGCGAACTGCCGAGCGGAAGACTTCTTATTTGATTCCTGCTAAACGGGAGAATTTTAATCAGCCTAATCATGATCTCAAAGCGATCGCCCAAGTTCTCGATACTTACATTTTGGCTGAACATTCAGGTGGTCTATGGCTGGTGGAGCAGCATGTTGCCCATGAGCGCGTTCTATTTGAAGAGATCGAAACTCAATGGCAGATTGTGGCGATCGATCGACCAATTTTATTAAAGAATCTTAATAATGATCAGATCGATCGCTTACAAGGATTGGGATTAGAAATTGAAGCATTTGGGAATAACATATGGGCAGTGCGATCGCTACCTGAGATATTAATCGGTCACGCAGATTGCGCCATCATTCTGCAAGAAATGAGTCAAGAGGATGATCCGACAATGGCGAGAGCAACGGCGGCTTGTCGTAGTGCTATTCGTAATGGCACAAAGCTAGACCTAGCCACAATGCGTAGTTTGCTCGAGCGATGGCAACAAACTCGCAATCCGCATACTTGTCCCCATGGTCGCCCAATTTGTTTGGCGATCGATGAGTCTGATCTAGCACGATTTTTCCGCCGCAATTGGATAGTGGCGAAATGATGATTATTTAATGGATTGTTACATGGAAGGTATTGGTATAATTAATCTCAGTTGCTCGCCGCGATCGCTAAACGATCAAAACTACGGTCAAAACTTATGACTAATACAATCAGCAAATTTGACTACAAACTAGAGACTATCTATCCCAGTCGTGACGGACAACCCATGTCAGAAAGTACAGAGCATTATCAATGGATTGTCACAATCACGGGGGGATTAGAATCGCTCTTTAAAGATGATGAGAATGTATTTGTTGCAGGCGATCTACTTTGGTATCCCGTTGAAGGTGTATCTAAAATTCGCCGTGCGCCTGATGCGATGGTTGTATTTGGTAGACCAAAGGGAGCGCGCGGTTCTTACATTCAACATCTAGAAGCAGGAATAGCACCTCAAGTCGTATTTGAGATTTTGTCGATAGGTAATCGCATTTTAGAAATGTCGCGTAAGCTTGATTTTTACCAAACCTATGGGGTGGAAGAATATTATGTTTACGATCACCTTTCTAATGACTTAGCAATTTGGCTAAGAAATCCTAATACAGCAAAACTAGAATCAGTTGATGATGTCCAAAATTGGATCAGCCCACGTTTAAGGATTCGCTTTGAACCCAGTGATGAAACTTTGCATATTTTCAATCCTGATGGGACGAGATTTTTGAGTTACCTTGAACAATTTGAAGAAAAACAAAAAGCTTTTGATGCAATGTCTAAATACGCGGCTAAGTTGCGCGAGATGGGTATTGATCCTGATTCCCTTTAAACTATTTGTAGAGGTTAGGATAAGCGCCGCTTATCCTAACCTCTAGCTCATTACCAAACTATTCAAGAATTGCGGAACAAGGTTAAGTCAAAATGGTTGATTCACAAAAAGCAAGTAATATTTCGAGCCATAAATTTACCTATCGAGTATCGATTCCAGAACCAGAAAATCATTTGTTACAGGTCGAACTAGCGATCGCTGATTGGCAAGCAGAATTTATCGACCTAAAATTACCAGTCTGGACTCCAGGGTCTTATTTAGTACGCGAATATGCTAAATATCTGCAAGATTTTGTGGCGATCGCTGAATCTGGGCAAAGCCTTGAATGGCAGAAAATCAGTAAAAATCATTGGCGAGTGAATTGCGCCTCTTCTCAAAAAAGTCCCCCAAATAATTCTCAAATTAAGATTCGTTATCGCATCTTCTGTAATGAACTGACCGTTCGCACCAATCATATTGATAACACCCATGCTTTCTTTACAGGCGCAGCTGTGTTTATGTATGTTTCCGAACACACACAACAACCCTATAACGTAGAGATTTCTATACCTCAAGAGAATTGGAAAATTGCTACCGCTTTACCCGCCTTAGCCGATCATCCGCATACTTTTTATGCCAAAGATTTTGATACTTTAGTCGATAGTCCATTTGAAATTGGGATTCACGATCGCTATGAGTTTACAGTGCAAGACAAACCGCATAGCATTGTCGTGTGGGGACAGCACAATGCCGACATGCAGCGCATTGTTAAAGATACGGCAGCGATCGTGACTGTGGAAGCAGAAATGTTTGGCGGATTGCCCTATGAGCATTATGACTTTATCCTGCATACTAGCAATGGATTTGGGGGATTAGAACATAAGGACTGTTGCGTTCTGCTCTACAACCGTTTAGGATTTCGCAAAGAAGAGAGCTATTTGCAATTTATCAACCTCGTTGCTCATGAATTTTTCCATACTTGGAATGTGAAACGGATTCGCCCTAAAGCTCTGGAGACTTTTGATTATGACCATGAAAGTTACACAGGTTCTCTCTGGTTTAGCGAAGGAACCACCAGCTATTATGATCAGATTTTTCCTCTGCGCGCCAAGCTATACGATGCTAGACACTATCTAAAGTTAGTCAGCAAAAGCATTACGCGCTTGCAAACCACCTTTGGGCGGAATGTCCAATCGCTCTATGAGTCTAGTTTTGATACATGGATCAAGCTCTATCGTCCTGATGCCAATACTCATAACAACCAAATTTCGTACTATCTCAAAGGTGAATTATTATCAATGCTGCTTGATTTGCTGATTCGTTATAAAACTAATAATCTGCGATCGCTTGATCGGGTGATGCAGATCATGTGGGAGCGCTTTGGTAAAGGCGAAATTGGTTTTAGCGAAGCAGAACTCCATGAAGTGATTAGCTCTGTAGCAGGTGTTGACCTCTCAGATTTCTGGAAAGATTATTTGTATGGAACTAAAGAGCTTGACTATAACTATTATCTCGAACCATTTGGATTAGAGTTGCAAACTGCTCGTCAAGATATTCCATTTATCGGCATGACGCTCAAATCTAAAAATGGAATTGCTGAAATTGAAAAGGTTGAGTTTGGCTCACCCGCCCAAAAAGCAGGAATTAGTACAGGTAATATATTGTTGGCGATCGCAGGCATTCGGGTTACTGCGGAAACTTTTAGCGATCGCCTCCGCGATTTTTCTGCTGGTGATGCGATCGCGCTGACCATTTTCCAACAGGATTTACTAAAAACTGTCGAAGTGATTTTACAGCCGCCCATCTGTAACCACTTTGAGGTTGCCCAAAGTGCCAATGCTTCACCAAATCAAGAACGGAACTTAAGATTGTGGTTAAACATCTGAACCCAGAAGACAGGGAATTTGCTCTGCAAATCCTCTATCTTCTAG
>JAYTWB010000519.1:0-5358 GCA_043743655.1 Cyanobacteriota bacterium
GAGTTTTCGTTTGACAGAGTATGCATCTACATCCAGCTCGCGCAAAAATTTGGCGCTATCTTCAGGAATTGCTGTATTAATATACATTCCACTGCCTAACTCAAACCCTGCTGCCTTAGAAAGACGTGGCACGATCGCCAGATACCAATGGAAGTAATCAGATTGTTTGTCATCAGTCGGGATTGAGCGAATTGTATAATTATAAGCAGGATTATTTAAGCCATAAAATAGCTTGGCTAAAACTGTCTTGAGTGTATAAGCGAGGTCTGCTAACTCAAGTTCTGTAATTGCACCAAAACATGAACTATGACGGCGAGGGAATACCCACATATGAAAAGGTGAGAGCGCCGCATAGGGTGTAAAAGCGACAAAATGTTCTGTTTCTAAAATAATCCGTTCTTTCGCATTTAGCTCATCTCTAAGCGTATAGCAAAATAAACATTCACCCATATCATCAAAATAATTAATTGCTTCGATCATGCGATAGCGAATTTGTGAAGGCACAACAGGAGTAGCCGTAATTTGTGAATGAGGATGCTCTAGAGATGTTCCAGCTCCCTCACCATGATTTTTAAAAATGATTACGCTTTCGATGCGATTGTCTTGGCTAATTGCATTGTAGCGCTGACGATAGGCTTGGAGAATGTTAATTACATCTTCAATTTCCATTAAAGCGATCGTGACATTATGATCGGGATGTTCGATCAAGACTTCGTGATATCCCACACCTGTAATTGAGCGGTGAATCCCTTCACTATGACGAATGCGATCGCCCATCGGTGAAAGCGCAGGATATTTGTTAGGGATGATTCTGACTCGCCAACCATGCTCATCTTCAATTCTTAAGGACTCTAGTTCAGAGGAGTTTTCATTACCTTTACAAAAAGGACAATTATGTTTGTAAATTGGTAACTCGGGCGGGATGTCATCTAGCGATCGCGCAAATTCATGAGGGCGCTTAGCTCGCTCTGTCGCAAAGATCACCCAATCTTTTGTAATCACGTTTTGACGTAAATGGGACATGACAGTTCACTTGTATATATGCAAATAAGCTTCAGATTGATTACGCCCCTTTTGCTTAGCTCTATACAATGCTACATCTGCTTGCTTAATAAGTATTGACGGCTCTTGACCGAAACTTGGCAATAGACTTGCCACTCCCAGACTAATCGTAACGATATCGCTGATATCAGAGTTTTGGTGAGTAATGTTTAAGTTCTTAATTGCTCCGCTAATCTGCTCCGCCACAGTCAGCGCTCCATCTAAATCGGTATTAGGCAAAATCACCGCAAATTCTTCGCCTCCATAGCGAGCAATCAAATCAGCGGGGCGACATAAAATTTGTTTTACAGTTTGGGCGATCGCCGTTAAGCAATTATCTCCCGATTGATGTCCATAGCAGTCGTTATAGCGCTTGAAATAGTCAATATCAAACAATAATAGAGCTAGAGGTTGCTGTTCCCGACAAAGTCTTTCCCATTCCAGTTCAAGTCGATCATCAAAGCAGCGCCGATTAGCTACTTGAGTCAATCCATCGATATTAACTAACTTTTCTAGTTCCGTATTCGCCTTTCTCAAAAAAGCTTCGGCATACTTTAAGTCAGCTTCGGCTTTCTTGCGATCGCTGATTTCGATTACGACAAATCCCACTCGAAATGGCAGATTATTAACATCAAAAATAGGAAAAAATGAAGCGAGCCAAGTCTGTTCAATCTTGTTTTTGCTATATGCACTGCTACTATTTTCTTGATTTAGCAAAGGCTTTCCTGTTGTTAAAACCTGATAAAAAATGTATTTTATATAAGGACTTAAATCGGGCAGCACCTCTTGCACAGTTCTGCCTAAATGTTCATCAATTGGTTTTTCGTTGATTTCTGCTAGTACTTGATTGACCCGAATATATCGTAAGTGGCGATCAACAATACCCATCCCAATCGGTGCAGACGAAAAGAAACCATTAATCTGCGCTTCACTTTGTTGCAGTTCTATCGTTCTCTCGACTACTTGAGCTTCGAGATTTTCCATCGACTGCTTGAGAGAAAACTGGGCAGCTTTTAGCTCGTCAATAACCGCCGAGAGAATCAATGATGTTAATGAGACCACCGCTGTGAAAGATTGCAGCAGTAGTAATGACTCATTGGGTGAAACCTTTGCGTAAAGCCCATAGCCCTGAGATGAGGAAAAAATCGCGATTAGAGAAACCCAACTAACCAATAAACTAGCGGTAAAACCCCCAAATCGAAACACTGTCCAGATTAAAACTGGAACAAACAGATACAATACTGGATATCCTTGTATAAATGCAATCCAACTGATCAACAAAAATATATTCAGAATCAATCCAATTTCCCAAAAATTCTGTTGACGATAGGTCTGCCAAGAGTCTTTCCATAGTAGAAGTGTTGGTGTGAAAATCAATTGAGGTAGCGCACTTGCAAGCCACCATGTCACCCAACTAAGCTCATAACTGTTCCATATAACTTTCTCTACCATGCATATACTGGTCACGCCAATTGTCGCTGACACAGCTGGTGAAAAGATCGCCGCGGCAATATATACAACAACTGAGTTAACAGAACTAAAGATGTTTTGATGATCAGAAAATTTTTTGATTAAATATATGCCAATTAGAGGCTGCACACAGTTAGCGATCGCACAGGCGATATTAATAAAAATAAATCCAAAGATTGAGCGTGTTGGGTCTGTGTTTAATAAATCTTTGGAGACAGATAAGATAGAACCGATGATAATTCCTGGCAATGCGCGATTTCCTAACCAGAAAACCAATGCTAATGTCATTCCTGATGGGAACCAGACAGATGCAACTTTGCCAGGTACAGTTGCAAATTCATAGCTAAAGTTTACGCCGATCGTATAGGCGATCGCTATTAACAGATTGAGAATAATAAATTGCGAAGTTCCTTTCTGTAATAACCAGTTCCCTTTCATACGACGCGCTATAAATTATCAGCCCTTTTTTATCTTACAGTCTAAATAACTTCTTTAAGCATCCAAAATCCTGCAAAATTTTCGACATCAGGGCTGATTTGTACTGCTAAGAAATGAAATCCTTGAGCATCTTGCTTCGCTTTTTCAAAGGCGGCTCCTTGCGCGATCGCCTCTTTATCTTTTGGGGCTTGCAGATTTGCCAAAACCCATCGCGCATCCGCACTCGCTTCTAGTTGCATTTGCGTGCGATCGCCCATCAAGTTACGCTCAAACTTTAAAAATACAGGATCAACACCTGACATCCATGCGGCTAAAGCTGTAGCGCGCGCCGAAATAATAATCATCCCCGATACGATCGCTTCAGGCTCAAGGCTACTGATATCAAGCAGTTCACCAAAATCCATCGACCATTCACTCGCATCCGCAAAGTCTCCTGCTTGGAGTGATACCGATATCCATCGCTCACCCATCAACGCATCAGGAACTGGCTTGGGGTCTTGCGCCGCTAATACTTTCAACGGTAAAGGATTAGGATCAACCGCTTGGAAACCATCGCGATTTGGATAAATACTTTGCATCCGTTCGGCTAACCATGCTGACATCGTAAATACACGGCGCGAAGCCTGTCCTTTAATACCCGCAAGAGAACAAGCTCGAACAATGATATTAGTCATGCTGGGACGGAAAAATCTGATCTTGATCGGATTCTGCCCCGTTGTTGCCACACAGTCAGTGAGTTGCTTGGCTAACCACTCTGAGTTGACTTCATTCGCTGGACATTCGCGCACCCATTCAAACTCGCGATCGCGATCGCAGATCAGTAATTCCCAGATTTTTTTATTATTAGCATCCAGTAGAGGACGAGAATAAAAATCTAACTCCCAAATTTTCGACATAAATTACTTTTACTTTTTGAATTTAAATTTTTGACGCGATTTAATTAATTAATGTTATCGCTTAAAATCAAAAAAAGAGACGCAAACACCGTTTGCGCCTCTTTTTTGGTTTTAAGCTAATCCTAGCTAGCAACAATAACTTTGCCAGCCATACCAGCGCCACGGTGAGGCGAGCAGTAATAAGCGAACTCACCCGCCTCGTTAAAAGTGGACTCTAGCTCCATCTTCGGCTTTTGAGCTAACTTCTTGTGAGAGAGTTCTGGATGACCTTCAAACACAACGTTGTGAGGAAACGCTTTATTGTTAACCCATTTGACTGTGTCACCTGGCTTGACTGTGACCACTTTAGGATCAAATACTAGCTGACCACCATCAGAACCCATCTTTACAATCACCACATCAGCGGCAGCAGGTGCAACTGACATAAACAAGCTACCCACAACAAGTACAAGACTAGCTACGAAAAGAGCGATACTTTTCGTAAAAGAAGAAATATTCATGATTAATTACCGACTAAAATTCAACTCGACATTGCCTTAATTCGACTCGACTCGAATTAAACATAACCAAAACGCGCGTAGACCAAGCTATTTCATGACTAGACTGTGACTCGACTAAAAGCACAGATTTCTAATAATTAGATTCCTAGCTTAATAGTATATCTTTCCGCCGCCCCAACCGATACCTTTGATCTTTGGTTCGTAAAGGATAAAACCAGCAATTAACTTGAGGTCATTGTCAGTGTAACCACGCATGATCGGGAAAATATCGGTACTCTTGAGGCTGGGGTGAACGTCATAGATTTCGGTCACGCCGTCATAAGTGGTGGGTTTTTTCATATAATCCACCAAAGCGAGGACGTTATTACGAATTGGATTAGCTCCAGCTAAGGATTCTGGAGACAGATTGACGTTAGGGTTGGTGAAGGTTGCACCGCCGAGGTGGCAAGTAGCACAGGCATTTTGAAATAGTTTTTTACCCTTAGAAATGTCTTTTTGAGTTAAGACAATATTTGTGGCTTCGTTAAGGGGAACAGTACGCAGTTCGATCGGAATTTCGGCTGCACTGACACTGGGGGTGAAAAGCTGGAAGGCGAGCATCACGGTGGCGATCGCTAGAGCCAGATATTTTTTAAACGTATTTTTGTTCATAATGACGCAGATAATCTGATTTATCTAAGTTTATCGAAAAGTATTTAGTTTAATCTCAAAGATTTATTGCGAATGGTGGCTCACGATAAATCTTGAGGGTTTTGAGAGAGATTTTTAGAGGGCTTTTTAGAATTTTGGGCTTCGGATGCCATGATTACCGCTTTTGCATCTTCCAAAGCAAGTTTGGTTTCCGCGTCTTGGTAAGCAATCCCAAGGCGATCGCAAAGTGAAAATACAGACTCAAGGCTGAGTTTGTAGTCTTCAGCGATCTCAGCGATCGAATAATCAGCAAAGCCCATAACAATACTCTGATCTACTTGATTTTAGATATGTTTGTGTTATTTTCTCATGATAAAGGCAAG
>JAYTWB010000520.1:0-3655 GCA_043743655.1 Cyanobacteriota bacterium
ATACATCGTCGATTGTCGGCACTGTTCCATAAACATCTCGGGAAAAAGCTTATACAGTCCAATCATGATCGGATTATTCTGATTAGCAGCTCGAATTGCGCGATCGGCATTCTGGCGGTATTCTTCAGAGTCCATATATGGCTCTAACTCACCACCCAAGTCACGATGCCAAAACATCGATCGCATACATTCTTCGGCAAACTCCATGTTAATGCGATCGTGATAGAGATGATGGAATATCTTGGGAAGTTTGACTTTTAGTTCGCCTTTGTTCATAAAATCTAGCAATTCTGGATGTGCTGTCGCTGGACCACGCCAAAACCGCAAATCAGCAGCATCACCCGCGTAGTGATTAGGCAAATCTAGATAATCCTGTGGCAAAAAGTATTTAAAAGCAGGAACTGGCTCTAAAAATACTTGTTCAGCAATGTAAAGTAAATCTCGCCAGTAGAAATCCATCGGCACAGCATATGCTTTATACAGTCCGATAATCTGCATTAAGTTTTCAGGGGTATCAGGCAGCATCGATCCACCAGCTTCAAGGCGATGGATAATATCAGCATAAGCATGGGTGGAATGCGGTAACTTGGTGGGTGGTGTGATTGTGGCGGTCATTTTGTATCTCTCCTAAAAGCTAAGGATATTTTCTCATGGGTTGAAGATTTTAGGTCTCCATTAGCTACAACCGTAACATCAGGAACACGAGCGATAAGTTGAATCGCGCTTGCTTCGCTCCAGCGGACTAACCACGATGGTTGCACTCCTAAAATCACAATTGAGGCAGTCAAAATCAACGCTGGCAATTGCTCTAATCCACTAACTTTAGGATAGTAAGCAGTATGGTTATCCAACTTGCCAAAGCAAGTCCGATTGAGCAGAATCACGAAATAAACAGCAGTAAGTCCCGTACCAATAATCGAGAAGATTGTGGGAATCGGAAATTTGCTAAAGCTACCTTGAAAAATCAGAAACTCAGAAATGAAGCCAACTAGACCCGGAATACCTGCACTCGCCATACCCCCTAAGAT
Source organism: Cyanobacteriota bacterium (assembly GCA_043743655.1). Lineage (GTDB taxonomy): Bacteria > Cyanobacteriota > Cyanobacteriia > Pseudanabaenales > Pseudanabaenaceae > Pseudanabaena. The sequence goes on from JAYTWB010000520.1 coordinate 1,029, forward strand.
GAGTAAAGCACTGGTGGAAGGTAAACCACGGATGGGATTAAGTAATCCATTGAGAACATCGAGGTCTCTTGTGCCGACCTTCTCTTCGATGATGCCAACCAAATAGAACAGTAGCGCCAGCACTAAGCCGTGGCTCACCATTTGAATGATTCCGCCGACCATGCTAAGCGGTGTGGCTGCCGCCGCCGCAAGGAGGATATAGCTCATGTGACCGATGGAGCTGTAAGCGACCATGCGTTTGATGTCCTTTTGCGCGATCGCGACCATCGCCCCATAGAGAATTCCTAAACCTGCCCAAACTGCAATCCAAGGTGATAGTAACGCCCAAGCATCAGGGAACAAGCCCACACAAAAGCGAAATAAACCATAGGTTCCTAATTTGGCAACAATCCCACCAAGCATCATTACGGTTGGGGTTGTTGACTCCACATAGGCATCTGGCAACCATGTATGGAATGGTACGAAAGGAGCTTTGATCGTAAAACCTAATAGCAACACAACTAGGAGCGTGACTTGAATCTCAATCGGTAATGAAAGAGTTTGCAAGGTCGCATAGTCGAAAACTGGTGTGGGATTAGCAGTTAGCCATCCTAAAGCAAGGAATCCGACCAAAACAAGAATTCCTGAAATAGCAGTGAAGATCAAGAACTTCATCGCTGCATAACTACGTTGTGCGCCGCCCCAAACGGCGATGACTAAATAGAGAGGAATAAGTTCTATCTCATAAAATAATACAAATAGCAAAGTATTAGTTGAGAGAATTGCGCCGCTTACACCCGCATGAATCAAGAGCATTAATATATGGAAGAGTTTATTGCGTTCTTTGATCTGCCGATCGCAAAAACAAACAATCAACCAAGTCAACAATCCATTCAGAACCACTAAGGGCAGAGAGAGTCCATCTACGCCGAGGCTGTAGTTTAAGCCAAGATTTTCTAGCCAGGGTAAATTTTCTATTAATTGGAAGGTGGAAATCTTGATGTCAAATTGACGCAAAAGGATAAAGTCAAGAATTAAGATTGCTGTCGCAATAATCGCCGATCCTTTTTTGACTTGATTTTGCGGCAGAAAGGCGATCGCTAAAGCGCCGATCACAGGCAACCAAATTAGAGCGCTGAGCATAGTGTTATTCCTGAATTAGGATTCATTACAGAGTTAGAGAGCACGATTGAACAGTAATAGAAGTAGAACTCCGATACCAACCATGATCGTCAGGGTATAGAGTTGTAACTGACCAAAGGTGCTGTAGCGAAGATTTTGACCACTAAATAGAGTCGCTAATCCAAAGAAATTACCTATACCATCAACAAAAAAGCGATCAAACCAGTAAATTCCTCGCGATACACCATCCACTAATCCCACAATCGTGACTTTGTAGAGTTTTGGTGTATAAAAATCGTTGGCAAAGAATTTTTGTAAGCCCAGCCAAGGAAGAATTACAGGTTTGACAACTTGCTGATTGAGGTAGAGATATCCACCTGTTGCTAGTCCGACCACACTAGAAGCGCTTAGAAGCAGCGCATCAGGACTAATTATCAGCGCCCAGTCAGGGATAATTCCCCAAGCCATCAGCATTTGGGGAACATGAAGTACGACACCTGCGAGGAAGGTCATCGGTAAGACAATCAGCCATAGAGGTTCTACCGATCTTTCGGTCATCTGCTTGGGTTTGCCACCCCAAATCAGTCCAAATACGCGCATGAGACTAAAAGCCATCAAGCCATTAATCAATAGCAGTAGTTCTGCTAAAGCGGCATTGTTTTGCCAAAGATAGGAAATCAAATCGACCATCGCCCAGAATCCACCTAAGGGCGGGAATCCAATCAAGCCGATCGCCCCTACCAAAAAGCACAGTCCAGAAAGAGGGCGGCGACTCCACAAACCACCCAATGCTCTTAGGTCTTGACTAATGTTGTTAGAAATAATGCTTCCCACTGACATGAGTAATAAGGCGATCGCCAAAGCATGAGCCAACATCAACATATAGGCACTATGAGTATCGCCAACCCCAACGGAGATAAAAATTATCCCCATGTAAGCGCTGGTCAGATAAGAGAGCGATCGCTTGACATCAATTTGGGCGATCGCAATCAAGACAGCTCCCAGAGACGTAGCGGCTCCCACCGCAATCATCACCTGCTGTGTGAACGGCGACAATGCAAAAATCGGTTGCAACTTGACTAATATCCAAGCGCCTGTGGCAACCACCACCGAGTTCCGCACAATCGTGCTAGGCAATGGACCCTCCATCGCTTCATCTAACCAGAGATGTAACGGGAATTGGGCGCATTTTCCCATCGGACCAATCAAGAGAGCCAATGTAACCAACGAGATTACCGTTGGATCAGGATGAGCGGTGCTTGCCCAATCTGCTAACTTAGTGAAATTCCAAGTTCCTGTCAAAGGGAACAAAGCAACCACACCCATCAACAAAAATAAGTCACCCACCCGCTTAGTTAAAAAAGCATCGCGCGCCCCTGTGACTACTAGGGATTGGTTATACCAAATACCCACAAGCAGATAGGTTCCCAAAGTCAAGATTTCAAGAATCATATAACTAAAAAAGAGCGAATTACAGAGGGCTAAAGCGCACATCCCTGCTTCAAAAAATGCTAGCAGCGAATAAA
>JAYTWB010000521.1:0-2689 GCA_043743655.1 Cyanobacteriota bacterium
CTCTGGGATTGGCTCGCAAGCGGCTAGAGCAAATAAACTTGCAAATAAAAATAAGCTGGATACTAGCCACGCGATCGGGCGTTGCCATAGAGTCGAGAACTTTTTGCGGCGCGATCGCATTTGGCGATCTAGGCGATTTATTTGATGATCCATGAAAGTTTCTTGAATGCTTTTTTGGTTGCATTATAGCGGCTTAGTAGCTTGACATAATCAAAAAACAGATATAGAGCCTGAATTCGCCCGCGTAGTGGGCGAATTCAGGCTTTTGGGTTTTATATTTAAAAGCCAGTAAAAAGAAAGAGTATTATTGAAGCAAGTAAAGTCAATTAATAGAAATGGCAACCTCTCAACCGATCCAAAGAAAAAAAGTTACTAACGTGTCGCAAGGATGGCTACCAAAACTATCGATTATGGATCGCTATTTGGGGACGCAGATGTTGATCCCCTTTTTGTTTGGGGTGGGTGCATTTTCTTCGGTGATTTTAGCGATCGGTTCATTGTTTGAACTGATTCGTCTGATTACGGATGCGGGTTTGAGTGTTTTGACTGCGCTCCAGATTTTTGGTTATCAAATTCCTGGATTCATGGTCTATTCATTTCCGATGTCGATGTTGTTGGCGACATTACTCTCTTATAGCCGTATGTCAGGAGATGGGGAGACAACGGCTTTACGCAGTTGTGGGGTTAGTGCTTATCGGTTAGTTTTACCTGCGCTGGTGCTGAGCTTGTTTGTGACGGGGCTAACTTATGTTTTTAATGAGGCGATCGTGCCTGCGGCTAATTGGCAATCGCGAAGTACTTTACGCGCGGCTCTGAATCAAGAAAATCTGCAATTCAAAAGTCAAGATATCTTTTATCAGCAATATGGCGAAGTGCCACAAGAGAATGGCACAACTAAACAGGGGCTAGTGCGGAGTTTTTATGCGCGCAGTTTTGATGGGAAGGAGATGCGCGGATTGACGGTTTTAGATTTTTCACAGGGACAACTTCAGCAAATTCTTGCGGCTGAGTCTGCTGTGTGGATTCCTGATCAAAATGTCTGGAAGTTTAGCAAAGGCACAACGTATCTGGTCGGGGCAGATGGTAACTATCGCAGCATTCTTCGTTTTGAAGAGCAGAATCTCCGTCTACCGCGTGCGCCGCTTGACTTAGCTCAAGAGCAGCGCAGTGCTGAGGAGATGAATATTATGGATATTCGGCGCAATATTGATTTGTTGAGACAATCAGGTAACACCAAAGAGGTTCGGAAGCTAGAGGTCAGGCTGGAGCAAAAATATGCGTTGCCATTTATCTGTGTGGTGTTTGCGATCGTGGGTGCTTCTTTAGGAATGCGTCCACAGCGAACTGGGGCGGCGATCGGGTTTGGTTTGAGCGTGTTGATTATTTTTGGCTATTATCTATTGCTATTTATTTGTGGTGCGCTCGGTCAGGTCGAGTTTCTTTCGCCGATCGCAGCGGCATGGATGCCGAATTTAATTGGTATTACGGCTGGGTTTATTATTCTTGCGAGAGTTACTTAAGAATTAACATCCAGATCAAATTCAATAATTTTGACAAAGTAAAAGCAGCGCTTTGTGCTGCTTTTACTTTATCGAAATTATTTTTTCTTAGTGGATTTACTCACAGGAATTTCCACGATTACATTATCAATTTCAGTTATAGTCTCAACCTCAACCGACTCAGCAGCTGACTCAGGAATAGCAATACTTACAGCAGGAGCTTTTGGTTCTGAATTCGGTGATTTCAGAGCTTCATCAAGAACTTGACGGGCATTTTCAGCTTGCGATCGCGCATCTAGAAATCGCATATTTAGCTGAGCAAAACTTTTCAGGGTTTTAAAACCTTCCTTAAGACTATTGATTTGTTCTTCAGAGACAATTTCATCAGTGAAGAGAATGTCAATTTGCGATCGCACTTGCATTGCATCCGACCGTAATTCTTGGATTTTGATTTTGAGCGTAGCAAGGTTATTGAGAACCTGCACGGCTTGAGTGATTGGGTCTTCGCGATCTTCTGACATGGCAAGTTCTTTTATTTCTATAAATTGATCTGGGCTAAAGCCATCAGCAAGATCGGTATCGAGTTTGCCTGAGTCCATGAGTTCCATCAGTTCGACCATCGCTTTTTCGCGGGTCTTGGGCGAATCTTTCCCAGCAACGGTGAGAATGATTTCGGGACTCTGTGCAAGGGTGTAGCGCGCCATATTTTTACCTGTTCAATTCAATCAAAAGTCACTATAGCGTTTCTTAGTCTAGTGAAGAGTGAAGTACGAGTTTATTTTCGCTCTACCTTTTTGTGTAGACTTAACGAGTGGGCAAGCTTTGTAAGCTTGCAAAAAATTTAAAGCAAATTACCGCAAACTGCATGATTGGCAAATTAATTAGTGGGCGATATCAGATTATCCAAAACCTCGGTGCTGGTGGGTTTGGACAAACTTTTTTGGCTGAAGATTTGCAGTTGCCAGATCATCCTAAATGTGTGGTGAAACAGCTAAAACCTGCCTCGCGAGATGCTTTTGTATTACAAACTGCTAGCCGATTATTTGATGCTGAGGCGCGAGTTTTACATCGGTTAGGTAGTCACGATCGCATTCCCCGTTTATTAGCGCATTTTGAAGAAGATCATGAGTTTTATCTAGTTCAAGAGTTGATTGATGGATATGATCTCACCATTGAACTGATGCCGACTG
>JAYTWB010000522.1:0-11583 GCA_043743655.1 Cyanobacteriota bacterium
AAGTTTTATGGCAGCGAGTATTGGCAATCGTAATGGCAACATTTCTAAATCTCTAAGTATATTTTGGCAAAAAAATGCTCAGAATTGGGCGCTTCCGATTATGGGTCTCTTAGGATTTCTGATCATATGGCAAATTTTTTCAAGTATTGGCTTAGTTAAATTACCTGGTCCAGTCAATATCTTATCTGAGAAATCTACACGCACTTTATTGCTCTATCCATTTTTTGATCGCGGTGGCACTGACAAAGGGTTGTTCTGGCAGACTCTAGCTAGCTTTGAGCGTGTTGCTAAGGGCTATTCACTTGCTGCGATCGCTGGGATTGGCATGGGGATTTTGGTGGGAACCAATCCTGTGATTGACAAGGCTCTTGATCCATTGTTCCAATTTTTGCGAACTGTTCCACCGCTGGCATGGGTTCCGATCGCCCTTGCCGCTCTCCGACAAAATGAACCAGCCGCATTATTTGTGATTTTCATTACGGCGGTCTGGCCGATTTTGTTAAATACCGCAGTAGGTGTAAAGCAAATTCCTCAAGACTATCGCAACGTTTCACGCGTGTTGCAACTTTCTCGACAGAAGTATTTTTTCAAGATTTTGATTCCTTCAGCGCTTCCTTATATCTTTACGGGTTTACGCATTTCGATTGGTCTGGCTTGGCTCGCTATTATTGCGGCGGAAATCATCATGTCAGGCATTGTCGGTATTGGCTTCTTTATTTGGAATTCTTATACCAATGACAAGGTGGGCGAAGTTATTCTCGCTTTATTCTATATCGGGGCTGTGGGTTTGTTGCTTGACCGTGCGATCGGTTGGATTCAGACATTGATTTTGCCTGAAGAACAGAAATAGATATCACAAATGGATATGAGAGTGAAAAGCGCAACGGGCTTTTCACTCTCATTCATGAAAAATTATTAACAGGAGATTTTAAAATGAATAATTTTGTGTCAATTGATCAAGTAGAAAGAACTTTTCCTTTAGGCGGGGGGAAAGAGTATATCGCCCTTAAAGGAATTGATCTGCAAATCCAAAAAGGTGAATTTATTTCTCTGATTGGTCACTCTGGCTGTGGAAAGTCAACCTTGTTAAATATGATCGCAGGCTTAGATTTGCCAACAGGCGGTGTGGTCATGCTCGAAGATGAGAGGGTATCACGTCCTGGTCCTGATCGCATGGTCGTATTTCAGAACTATTCGCTCTTGCCTTGGTTATCGGTACGCGAAAATGTCGCCCTTGCTGTGGATGAAGTTCTATCTCATTTGCCAAAAACTGAGCGTAATAGCTTGATCGAGCATTATGTGCATATGGTGGGGCTAGATCATGCGATCGATAAACCACCCACGCAGTTATCAGGTGGGATGCGACAACGGGTGGCGATCGCTCGCGCTTTGGCAGTACGTCCTAAATTATTGTTGCTGGATGAACCTTTTGGAGCTTTAGATGCGCTCACCCGCGGCAATTTGCAAGAGAAATTAATGCAGATTTGTAACGAAGATCAAATTACAGCGGTGATGGTCACCCATGATGTCGATGAGGCTGTATTGTTAAGTGATCGCATTATCATGCTCACGAATGGACCCGCCTCTAAAATCGGTGGTATTTTGGAAGTTGATATTCCGCGCCCTCGTCAACGCATGGAAGCGGTCAAGCATCCTAGCTATTACAGCTTACGCAGTGAAATTATTTATTTCTTAAATCAGCAGAAGCGCGTTAAAAAACTTAATGCCCGCACCATTGCCACAGTTTCGCGACATGGATTAGAAAAGGTTAATCTGGAAATCGGTTTTGTGCCGCTCACTGCTTGTGCGCCGATCGCGATCGCTAAAGAAAAAGGCTTCTTTCAAAAACATGGATTAGATGAAGTCTCTCTGGTACGCGAAACGAGTTGGCGCGGAATTGTTGATGGTATTTCGGGTGGTTATCTAGATGCCGCGCAGATGCCTTCAGGTCTACCTATGTGGATGACCCTCGGCGGCGGTGGTAATTGTAAGCCAATCGTAACGGCTCTAACCATGACCCGCAATGGTAATGCGATTAGCCTAGATAAGCGTTTTTATGATCGGGGTATTCATACCCTCTCTGATTTTAAAGAAATGCTAAAAAATACCCGCGATCGCACTCATCGCATGGGTGTAGTCCATCCCTCTTCGATGCATAATCTTTTATTGCGTTATTGGTTGGCGGCAGGAGGTATTGATCCTGATCGTGATGTGGAACTCAAGACAATTCCACCCGCGCAAATGGTGGTTGACCTTAAGGCGGGAAGCATCGATGGGTTTTGTGTTGGTGAACCGTGGAACTTCCGCGCTGCGATGGAAAACATTGGCTTTACGGTAGCGACTGATTTGGAGATTTGGAATGGTCATCCTGGCAAGGTTCTGGGCGTGCGCGAAGATTGGGCAAACGCTTATCCAAATACGCATATTGCTCTCGTCAAAGCCTTGCTAGAAGCTTGTATGTACTGCGCCGATCAAAATAATGCGGAAGAGATTCGCCAAATTCTATCGCGGCGTGAATATGTTAGCACCAACATCAATTACATCCATCTGGGCAATCCCAATGACGTAACTTGTGCGACCGATTCCCCCATGCGCGAACCTGCTCACCATCAGTTTTATGGTGCTGGCGTAAATCGTCCTAGTCGGACGGAACATCTCTGGCATATTGCTCAAATGGCTCGTTGGGGCGATGTTCCATTCCCTCGTAACTGGGTGGAGGTTTTAGAAAAAACCTGTCGAGTTGGAGTTTTCAGTACGGCAGCGCGTGAGCTTGGTCTGACCGATCTTACTTACACCCGCAATGCAATTCAACTATTTGATGAGATTCCTTTCAATGCTGAAGACCCGATTGATTATCTCAATCATCTAGAGATTAAATGCAATATCACGATGGCAGAAATTGCCATGGATTCAATGCGAATGGTTGCTTAAAAGCCCTCATCTCCCTCTCCCAAACAGGAGAGGGGGACAAGAAATAATTAAATAATCAAGAAATCAAGAAATAATTAATTAAAATGACACAAACAACTCTCAATTACCAAAGCCCGATCGATACTTTGCCGCCCCAAGAAGCATTCTTGCGGATTGAGAAAGTCTCGAAAATCTATCCCACCGCTCAAGGTGAATATGTCGTTCTTAAAGACGTGAATCTGCATATTCAAGAAGGGGAATTTATTTGCCTGATTGGTCACTCTGGCTGCGGAAAATCTACACTTATAAATATGGTGGGTGGATTCTCAAAACCATCTGTTGGCGAAGTTCTGGTTAACGGTAAACTGATTACCAAGCCAGGACCAGAGCGGATGGTGGTATTTCAGGGCTATGCGCTATTACCTTGGCTGACAGTTTATGAAAACGTGCATCTGGCTGTTGATTCAGTTTATCCTAAATTATCAAAAAGCGAGAAAAATGATATTGTGCGTCATCATCTCGCCATGGTTGGTTTGAGCGAAGCTGCTGATAAAAAACCAACCCAGATATCAGGTGGAATGAAACAACGGGTGTCGATCGCTAGAGCCTTATCTATCCGTCCTGAAGTTCTGATTTTGGATGAGCCATTTGGTGCTTTAGATGCGATTACGAAAGAAGAACTCCAAGAAGAACTTTTGCAAATTTGGACAGAACATCGCTGTACGGTGCTGATGATTACCCACGATATCGATGAGGCACTATTTTTAGCCGATCGCCTTGTGATGATGACTAATGGTCCTGCTGCGAATATTGGCGAAATTTTGACAATTCCTTTTGCCCGACCTCGCGATCGCGCCCAAATCATGGAAGACCCTCTTTATTACGATCTCCGAAATACCGCCCTAGACTTCCTGTATAACCGCTTTGCCCATGACGAATAATCGTTAACCCTAGCCCCTCTCCCAGAGAGGGGGCTGGGGGGTGAGGGCAATATTAATCTTTAAAACTGGTCGGGTCTTGATCGCGGCGATCGCGTGTGGGTAGTGGTGGACTTTGGCGATCGCCGACTAGAGCGGCAGTTTTCTCAAGAGCCTCTCTCAGCCGTTTTGCGGCATAAATCGACATATCGCGAGGGGTACTAATGCGATCGCGCAAATATCGCAGTGCCAAATCAGAATCAGGCGGCGGCGTACAGACTTGATTGGTCATCATCCTCGTCAAAGCACAACGCAAAGCTTGATCAAATAAGCGATCGTCCGCAGGATTAACTCGAATAATATTATGACGATGCTTAATCACGCGTTGGAGAGCTTCTGCCCGTGAGTTTGTTGGCTCAGGATAAGTCACATCAGGCAGCCCAAACCAATCGCCATAATCCACTTTTGCCTTATTAATTAGCATTTGTGGTTCTCCATTTTCCCAGCATCCTCCCATTTGCGGTGGCAGATCGTGGGCATGGGTATGAAAGTCGCTTTGAGTGCCACGATAGGTGAGTCGGCTTTCCATTGCATCAAACCAGTCAGACATGCGCGGATTCTCTGCTCGGAGCGAGTAGCCTTTGTAATAATAAAGACTGGCATTCATCCGCTCGAGATAAGGTGTGAAAATCACATCCGCAGTGCCAAACTCTTCTAAAAAGTAAGCACTCGAAGTACTTCCTAATACCTCTTCCACCTTTGCCATCACTTCTATAAACTGTTCCCGATGACTCTGTTCTTGTCGTGCTGAACTGACAGGACGACAGAGCCATTCACACCAAGCCCTAAACAAGGTTCGTTCTAATCGCCTTACAGGGATTACTTGCGAATCGCTCATACCGAGACTGAGACTGCCAAACACTTTTTCTAAGGCGATCAAGATATCATCGCTTTCAGTGATGATGCGTCCATCTAAAGCGATCGCGGGCAGCATTCCCGATGGTACTTTTCGTCTATACCACATCTCTTTTTCGCCATAACAGAACATGGTTACTTTCTCGATGCGATAAGGAATCTGCTTCTCCTCTAACCATAGCCAGATTTTCTGACAATAAGGACACCATGCATGGTTGTCGCGATATAGAGTCACTCGCACATCGGCTTCAGTATGTCCAAACAAGCGTAGACGAGCTTGGGAATTGGTGGAGCCATTCACCGTATCTATCTGAAAATCGGTGAGAGATTCCAGTTCTGTCCAGCTTAGAGGAGTGATAGTCATAGGAATGGATAGGATATTAGATGTGATATTTGGATAAAATTGTTTTGGATCAAATTACAATTTGCGATAGCATCTAGCTGTAATCAGATGAGGTTGAAACACCTCAAGAAAATTACTTTGTAAGGTATGGAAAAAAGTGTCTACTACTTCAGGATCATCCAGATGAATGGGATGCTCATGTTCAAAGCCTTTAAAAAAGTACCAATTGACAATAATTTTTCCTTTAGCTGAGAGCATTTTATGGAACTGCATCAATTGATAGCTAGGATCGGGCAGATGTTCTAGTACGTCAAAACACAGCACTGTATCGAAATATCCTGCCAATGATTCTTCTAATGTGATCTCGGAACGGAATGATATTTTGTGGCTCAGCCCTAACTGATTCGCTCGGTATTCGACAAAACTGCGGTTGATCGGATTAATATCGCAATAGACTACCTGCTCAACATGGGGACACATCGCCGCCCCGATCGCATGAGTACCGATACCGCCGCCAAAATCAAGCACCCGCCCTCTAGCTTGATCGGCAATTAGCTTCAAAGTGCCACCAATATAGTCTTGACTCTCGAGATGCCAAGTCCCCAGCTTAAATAAATACATCTCGCCGACCTTGTCTTTATAGAAAGCAGTTGCCTCTTCCCAATCAAAGTCGGTATTGCCCAAATTCGCTAGGTCATCGCGACAGTTTTGCAGCTTTGAAGCGATCGCTGAGGCATCTAGTTTCAGAAATTCTTGTAAATGCTGTTTTAATCTAAAGCCGTCTTGCCAATATCCTTCTAAGAAAGTTGGCGTAGGAGATATAGTCACCATATTTTGAGAAATGCCTTAAATAAGTTGAGTGTCACGCTTTGCATGACACTCAACTTATTACAACATAAATGTACGCAAATCTGCTCCATCGTTAGATGCGATCGCCTGATTATCATTCACCACATTGTCGGACTCGAGGTTGCCATCGACTAAATTAATAATGCGATCGGCAACATCAAGGATGCGATTGTCATGGGTCACCATCAAAATTGTGATGTTTTCTTCCTTTGCCATTTTTTGCATCAGTGTCACCACGTCACGCCCTGATTTTTTGTCTAAGGCGGCAGTTGGCTCGTCAGCCAAGATCAGCTTGGGATGGTTGACTAAGGCTCGCGCGATCGCCACCCGTTGCTTTTGTCCACCCGACAGCGCATGAGGCTTATAGTCAACCCGCTCACTTAGACCCATCTGTCCCAAAATGTCCGCAGCTTGCCTTGCGGGTGCAATATTGCCATGACGTTGTGGGTAAAGATCGGTTGACATCATCACATTTTGTCTAGCCGTCAATGAATAAAAAAGATTGTGAGCTTGAAAAATAAAGCCAATACTTTTACGGATTTGCACAAGTTTTTTAGGATTTAGACCTCTAAGCTCTTGCCCCAAAACTTGCAAACTACCATCTTGGATCGTGCGTAAAGCCCCGATTAGAGTTAAGAGAGTCGTCTTACCCGAGCCAGATGGTCCTGTGAGAATCACAATCTGTCCAGGGTATATGTCTAAATTAATATTAAACAAAACCTGCTTAAATAAATCACCTTCACCATAATGAAAGTCTAAATTACGAATTTGTACCGATGGCTCAACGTTAGAAGACAAAGATATTGGTGTATTGAGAGGAATAGTATTGAGCATAGTCGGACTAACCTATAGACAAAATAAAAGATTTATTCAGATTGTTTTATACAAATTATTTGTGATGTTATGTCGAATCCTCACCTCCTCGGACTACCGTGTAAACTTCCACTCTCAAACCATATTAACCATTTTTGACAAGATGTGATAACGTATTGGCACTTTCATGCTGTCAGAAACTGACATTCTAGAGAAAGCAAAAAAAGTGCTTATGCTACTTTTTTTGCTAAGTATGTCCCCCGATCGCCACTGCGTATATCGAAATATGTACATTAAAAATGTAGAACTCACCAGATTTAAGTCCTTTGGCTCAACTGTATCAATCCCACTGCTGACGGGATTTACGGTGGTTTCAGGTCCAAATGGTTCGGGTAAGTCAAATATTCTCGATGCGCTCCTGTTTGCGCTAGGTCTAGCAGGCTCAAAGGGGATGCGCGCCGATCGCTTGCCAGATTTGGTCAATCAAGCTCATAGCAAAAAAGGGCGAATGGTTGAGGCGATCGTCACTGTCACTTTTGCCCTTGAAGAAGCAGAAATGGCGGCGCTGAAAAGTCAAGGGTTAGAAAGTCAAGGGGTGGAAAGTGAAGATGATTTGCAAATCCCTAAGGCAGAAGGACAGACGATTGGCGAATGGACAGTGATGCGGAAGTTGCGAGTGACAAGTCAGGGGACTTATACTTCTACTTATTACATCAATGGAACACCTTGCAATTTGAGCGAATTGCATGAACAATTAGCCAAGTTTCGTATTTATCCTGAAGGCTATAATGTTGTGCTGCAAGGGGACGTAACTGGGATTATCTCGATGAATTCGCGGGAACGGCGGGAAATTATTGATGAGTTGGCGGGGGTGGGCGAGTTTGATCGCAAGATTTCGACTGCCAAAGATAAGCTGGATGATGTCAAGGCTCAGGAAGAGAGATTTCGGATTGTTGAACAGGAGCTAGTCACGGCTAAAGAGAAGCTAAAGAACGATCGCGTCAAAGCTGAAAAATATAAGGCGCTGCGATTAGAATATGCTCAGATGGAAGCATCAGAATCTGTTCTCAAACATCGAGAAATTTTGCATCAACAATCAATCCGTAATGTTGAGCTACTTAACAATAAAGAGCAATGTGCAGGCTTAGAAAAATCATTAGCCGAACTTTCGCAAGTGATTGAGTCAGGGACTGTTCAGCTAAATGAACTCAGCGATCGCGTGCATACTTTGGGCGAAGAAGAATATCTCTCAGTGTCTAGTAATTTGTCTGGACAGCAAGCCGAACTACGCGGATTGCAACGTCAACAACAGTCACTGACTAGCGCTTATCAAAATAACCAAAACCACATTGTCAGCACTCAAGAAGAAATTGATCGCCTATTGCGCGAAGCCGAACAACTAGAATCGCAAAAACAATTTAAAGAAGAATCTGTAACTACTACCGAAAAAGCCCGCGATCAACAGTCATCAATAGTTTCGCAATATCGTAAGGAAGTCCAAGCGATCGCCTCAGCGTCATCGGATTGGGTACGTCAGCAAACTCAACTGAGACAAGATGTTGACAAGGCTCAAAGTGAACTCGATCCGCAAAAACAAGAGCAGACGAGACTTAGAGAAGTTCTCAATCAGCGATCGCTACAATCGGAAACCCAAGAGCGTGAGTTGCAGGAGATTCTTGCAGGAGAAGGTCGCTATGCTGTGGATATACTCTCCGATCAAAATCTTGATGAGACGCTGCGATCGCAAGAATCAGAAGTAATCGCCGCCGAAACGCTAGTCCAAACCTTAGCCAAAAACCTTAGTGAAGCTCAATTAGAAATCCAATTGCAGCATGAAACTATTGATCGGATTAGTCAAGAGCAGCGAGTGAAAACGCGCCAACTTGATAAATTAGAAGCTCAAGTTCAAGCAAGTCGAGAAGTTCAAGGAACTAGAGCTTCTCAGGTGGTGATCGAGGCTGATCTATCGGGTGTGTACGGACTGGTTGCTCAGTTGGGATTAGTCGAACCACGCTATCAATTAGCTCTAGAAATCTGTGCAGGTGGACGTTTAGGCAATCTGGTTGTCGATAGCGATCAAGTTGCATCGGAAGCGATCGCTTTACTCAAACGGGAACGTGCAGGAAGAGCAACTTTTTTACCATTAAATAAACTGCAGGCGGCAAGATTCCCTTCACGCACAGAAGCTCAAAAACTTGGTGCGATCGACTATGCTTTTAATTTAGTAACTTACGAAGATCGCTATCAGGATGTCTTCTCTTTTGTGTTTGGGAATACGCTCGTCTTTGAGAATCTCGATCAAGCGCGATTTCATATCAGTAAATATCGGATGGTGACACTGGAGGGAGAAATTCTCGAAACTTCAGGGGCAATGACAGGCGGTAGCGCCATCCTCAATAGCAGTCTTCATTTCGGCACTTCCACGCCTGCAGAATCTTCGGAAACTAAACAATTGCGCGATCGCTTGTTAGAAATTGACCAGATGTTGACCCGCCTCAATCAACGTCTGCGCGGCGCATTAACAGGAATCGCCAAGTATGAAGAACAACTGCAAACCGCTAGAACCAACCATCGTGAAGCTCAACTCAAACGCGATCGCATCTACGAACAAATCGAACGCAATAGTCGCGATCGCTCTCGTTTGCAAGACCAGATACAACAAACCCGCGCCGCGATCGAGATTGGTCAATCACAACTGAGTACTCTCGATGGCAATATTGCCGAACTCGAAGCGAAGCTCCATGTCAAACGAGCGGAACTTATGGAGTTAGAGAAGTCAGGAACGCATACTCGTTGGCTGCAAGCTCAAGATGCATTGCAAGGTCAAGAAGCTCTACTCAATAGTGCGGAAATCGAACTGCGAACTGCCAAGCAACAGCTAGGGGAGTTGGAAAACCAGCATAAGCTCGCTTTAGAAAAAATGGCGCAACGTCAAATTCGTCTCCAAGAGCTTCGCGTTACCCAAACCGAACTGATCAACAGCACATCGCAAATTCAGAATCAACTTAAACAAGCTGAAGCAGCGATTGCCTCGCTTCAATCTCGCTTAGAAGTTCTTGAACAAACTATTGGTGCAGCTAAACAAGAGCGTGATGCCTGTGAGCGATCGCTCCGTACTCAACAGCAACAACTGCAACAGCAGGAATGGCAGTTACAAAAAAACCGCGAACGTCAAACCGAACTTGATCTTCAAATTACTCAATTTGTCGAACAACTCAATCAAATTGAACTTCCTGATATTATTCTCGAAGTCCCTGAATCGATGACTCTTGAGCAGTTGCAACTAGAGCAGCGCCGATTGCTTAAGCGGATTCAGTCAATGGAACCCGTCAACATGATGGCGATCGCTGAATATGAATCTACATCCCAGCGTCTCGAAGAACTCAGCCGCCGCCTAGAAACCCTCAATCAAGAACGAACCGAACTCTTAATCCGTATTGAGAACTTCACCACTTTACGTCAACGCGCTTTCATGCAAGCCTTTGATGCCGTAAATGGACATTTCAAAGAGATATTTGCCGAACTCTCAGATGGTGACGGCTATCTACAACTCGAAAATCCCAACGCTCCTCTCAGTGGTGGACTCACCCTAGTTGCCCATCCTAAGGGCAAGCAAGTACAGCATCTCGCATCAATGTCAGGAGGCGAAAAATCCCTCACTGCCCTCAGTTTTATCTTTGCGCTCCAACGCTATCGCCCCTCACCTTTTTACGCTTTCGATGAAGTCGATATGTTCCTTGATGGATCAAATGTAGAACGCCTGTCAAAAATGGTACGCAAGCAAGCTAACCTCGCTCAATTCATCGTTGTCAGTCTCCGCCGCCCCATGATTGAGGCTTCAGAGCGGACGATTGGCGTAACTCAAGCCCGCGGCGCACATACTCAAGTCTTGGGCTTAGAATTGCGAGCATCAAGTTGACCTTCAACAACAGGAAGAAAGCGATCGCACTCTTCCTGCCTAATTTACATAGATAAAACTCGATTAATGTTTTTCAAAAATATTTGCTGTTCAATATCCCAGTTATATACTTCTCGCCCCAAATCCCAAGCTTTAGTACGAGATTTTTCTAATCGCAATGGATCGGCAAGCCATCTATCTAAAGCTATGGCTAAACA
Organism: Cyanobacteriota bacterium; assembly: GCA_043743655.1. GTDB lineage: Bacteria > Cyanobacteriota > Cyanobacteriia > Pseudanabaenales > Pseudanabaenaceae > Pseudanabaena. Next base: position 10,864 of record JAYTWB010000522.1, read on the forward strand.
TTTAGGATCGTGAATATTCACGACCAAAGCCGCCTCTCCCAATTGTAGAGATAGTTCTTTTTGGGCTGGAGTATCACTCATTAATATTGGTAGCCCTGCTAAAAGATAAGTAAAAATTTTATTTGTTAGGCAAATAGCTCGATTAAAAGGTTGATTTAACTCTATACACAAACCAATATCATAACTAGATGCTAGTTGAGCCATATCGTTTGGTGCGGCTGAGGACAAGATATGGATGCGATCGCTTACTCCTAATTTATGAGCAAATTGTCTCAATACATCTGTATAGCCAACCGCAGACCGACCTCTTAAATATAAATCTACAGAGGTTTCCATTTGTGCCATTGCTGCAACTATTGATTCAATTCCTCTATCTCCACCAATAGTCTGGGAGAACCAATAGAGAGAGAAAGACTCTTTATTCTTGACTTCCTTTATTGATTTTACTGGAGCCTCTGCTAGAGGAAATACATTTAAAACTGGTTCAATATTGACTCCATAACGATTTCTATACGCCTCGGCAATCATTGGTGAAGCCGCTGTTAAGTAACAGCATTGAGGTAATAAAGTTCTTTCGATGTAATCTCTGATCGCAATTTCGAGATTGTTTTCGGGGATTTCACCTAACTCTCCTACATGAAAATCTTCAGCATCAAAACTAAACTTAGCATTGTGCTTTTGAGATGCGATCGCCACCGCAGGTAAAGCCGCTAAACAATG
>JAYTWB010000523.1:0-4473 GCA_043743655.1 Cyanobacteriota bacterium
TGGAACTTTGGCGATTGGTTTATTGAATGGAGAAATTTTATTCCAGAGCGCAACAATGCCCCCATTTTGAGAGACAACCACACCTAGTGCGATCGCCGCTCCGATCCCCCCACCGACAATCACGGTTGCCAATAATTGCCCCAACATCTTCTTCTTAGGGTCTTGCTGTGATTGATAGACATAAGCCGCCGCAGATTCATTTTGGATTGCGGGGGGCGTATAGCCTCTGGGAGTTACAGCCACAGTTTGCATGTTTGACATCGCTGGAGCAATGGGAACTGGAGCAATGGGAACTCTCTTTACTGAATTAGATACGTTGTTAGATATATTGTTAGATATAGTTGGCAATTGATCTGGCTGCAATGCTGCGAGCATCTCGCGTGCAGAACTATAGCGATCGCGCGGGTCAAATTGCAGTGCCTTAGCAAATATTGTTTTTAAATCCGTACTAAGTCCATTCACCTGAGATTGCCAAAGGACTTCTCCTGTCTGCGGATCGGTTCCTAACTGTTGCGGATATTGTCCTGTCAGCGCAAAGATTGCAGTTAAGGCGAGACTGTAGAGGTCGCTCGCAAAAAATGGTCGACCAGCCGCTTGTTCGGAAGCCATAAAACCAGGTGTGCCGATTACAATCGAATGAGCTTGTTGAGCAGAACTGCGAATCGTGCTGACATTGAGAGTCTCTTTAACAGCACCAAAATCAATCAGTACAGGTTCACCAGCTCGTAAAATAATATTGTCAGGCTTAATATCGCGATGGATAATACCGCGATCATGAACATAGATAAGAGTATGGAGAATACTGATTACTAATTTCCTGACCGCATCTTCATTCCATTTACCTTTGCGCTCTATCTCTTCGGCTAGAGTTAATCCATCGATCCATTCTTGGACGAGATAGAATAATCCATTTTCGGTAAAGTTACCATAGAGTTTGGGAATATAGCGACTTTCTTCACCCAATGTTTCAAGTACGGCGGCTTCGCGTTGAAATCGCTGTTGCAATAATTCATACATTTGCGGATTATCGGCAACGGGTTTGAGTTGCTTGATCACGCAACGACGGTTGGAGGGCATTTTGGTGTCTTCAGCCAAATAGGTTTCCCCAAAGCCGCCACTGCCTAAAACGTTAGTGACGCGATAGCGGTTATCTAAAAGGTTTGACATCATAGATTTATATTAATCGCCCATTGATCACTATCTGCGATCGTACAGCATATCAACCCAAATATGAAACGCGGCGCTTTGCGCTGCCCTTCATATTTGGGTTTACTATTAACAGCTAATTAGTTCTAGATGTTGCTTAATTTCTTGCTTGAGCTTATGAAAATCAGATTTTTGGAAAGTTAGCAGATCGTCAATTGAATAAACTTCAACTATTTCTTCTCTCCCTTTAGTATGAAAGTCACCGAGTCTGACAGGTCGCCAGCGATCGCTTAGTCCCATGCGGACAGGAGCCGAAAACACCAGAAATCGATTTAACTGTCGGGTGAGCGCCTCAATTCTTGCCGCCACATTCACAGCATCTCCAATCACTGTATATTCTTTTTTAGTTTGTGAACCAATGTTCCCTTCTAAAACTGTTCCTTTAGACAGACCAATACCAATATAGAGAACACGCAATGGACTGTTAATAGGTACTTGATTTCGTAAAATTTCCAGTTCAGAGAGAATGTCTAAGCTTGCTTGCAAAGCATCATCAGCGCGATCGCCATTAAAATGTGCCATCACACAATCACCAATAAATTTAGTAACTTCTCCTCCTCTTGAGGTGATCGCTTTGGTACAGATCGTAAAAAACTGATTCAGCAATTCGACAACTTCAGTTACTGGTAATTTTTCAGTGATACTTGAAAATGAAACGATGTCGGCAAAGAAAATGATTTTTTCGGTATAGCGAGGAGTAAGTGTGAGTGGATTAACGCCATTAGCGATCGCTTCTAAAACTCCCGACTGGGTATAACTCGCTAAAATCGTTTGAGACTCTCCCAAAGTTTGCAATAAAATCTTAATTGGCTGCATCAAAATATCATTATTTTCATCTAAAACAATTACCTCCATTGACCATTCAGGAAAACGGCGCTCAGAGACATTTAATTCAGATTTGAGGCATAAAATTTTGTGATGACGATCATCTTGCAATATCTTTTCATAAAGATTATCAATAGCTTCTTCTTCTCCTTCCAAAATCTGAAAGAAAATTCCACTACAACTTAACAAAACTCCCGTGATTCCTTCCCTAGAATTATTGGTCTGCGAAATTTTACCGATACCTTCGATTTCTTTTCTAGTAAGCGATCGCGAAAAATCACTAATATAAGTTAGCCTTTTCATAGAATTGCGATAATTTATTTATTAATAAAAGAATTTAATCTGTGTGGCATTAGATTGATCTTTGACAATAGATTGTGATTCACCCCACTACTACTTGTAGCCTAAATATTGAGAGAAGTGTAATCAGCAATAAGGCGTAATTGTCGCAACTGGTTTAGTCTTATGCGATAGGATTAAAATTACTGCTTTTAAATTTATAAATAAGTATTTCTCATGAGTATTTCTGCTGAAGACATTAAAAAGTTAAAACAAGAAGTTGGAATTGCGGCAGCCCAAAGAGTCAAATCTGGCATGGTGGTTGGTTTAGGCACTGGCTCGACTACTGCCTTTGCGATTGAAGAGTTGGGTCGCCGTATCGCTACAGGCGAACTAGCTGACATCGTGGGCATTCCGACATCGTTTCAAGCATCGGTACTGGGCAAAAAATATGGTATTCCTATTCGCAGTCTTGATGATGTTGATCGCGTTGATGTGGCGATCGATGGTGCTGATGAAGTTGATCCTCACAAAACTTTAATCAAGGGCGGTGGCGCAGCACATACCCGCGAGAAAGTGATTGATTCACTTGCCGAATTGTTTATCGTGGTGGTCGATGAATCAAAATTGGTAGATAAGCTCGGTTCCACCTTTGCGGTTCCTATCGAAGTTTTGCCGATGGCAGTCTCACCTGTGACCAGAGCGGTCGAAAAACTCGGTGGCAAGCCTGAACTAAGAATGGGTGTCAAAAAAGATGGCCCTGTGATTACCGATCAAGGCAACATGGTTTTAGATGTAACTTTTGATGCGATCGCTGATGCTGCCGAGCTAGAAAAAGTTCTCAATAATATTCCTGGCGTTGTTGAAAATGGCATATTTTTCGGTGTCACCGATCTAATTCTCGTTGGTGAATTTAAGGATGGAAAACCCCAGATTCGCGAAATTTCCTAACCAAATAATCTAGCAACAGAAGGGCGCAAAGCACCCTTCTGTTGCTAGATTATTTATTAAAGTTTTTCGCCACTGATAATAAACATCGGACTCACAGCCGCAAAAACTTGACGATTACCCCGAGTTTCTAATCGGTTGACTGAAGACTGCACCACCTCAACGTTACGCGCGTGCAAATTAGCAAACCTTTCAGAAATTGCATACAACCCTTCAAGACTATTGGTGGTTGCGATCGCCCTTCCTCCAATCTGTAAACGCTCCCAGCAGTATTCTAAAATCTCTGACACTGATCGCCCACCTTCGATACAAATGCGATCAGGGGATACCGTCAAGCTAATCAAGCATTCTGGCGCGCTACCGACTTTAATCTCGACATTATTCACCCCAAATTTTTGGCAATTTTTAGCAATTAATCCCGCCACATCCTCATCGCGCTCGATCGCAACAATTTTCCCCTGAGGACATAGCAAACCTGTCTCGATCGGAATTGTGCCAGTACCCGCACCAATGTCCCACAACACCGAGTCTGCCTTCAGCCGCAACTGTCCGATAATCAACAAGCGCATCTCGCACTTGCTCATCGGAATCCCGGGCAAGCGATCGAATAATTCATCAGGAATGCCGGGAGTGACATATGACCAGATAGGTTCAGGCATGAGCTTAGCGCACGAGATACATTAAACTTGCTAAATATACCATCTAGAAAGCAAAAGGGACGCTTAGCGTCCCTTTTGCTTAAATTAAAACTTAATTGAAACTTAAACAGTTGCCGCAGTGCGCTTGCGTCTACCCGCACTAGCCGTAACCGCACCCGAAGCAGCAGGAACATCAGCCGCAACCGTTGTCACTGGAGTTGCAGACGCGCTCGTAGCAACAGCCGCACTCGTAGCGACAGCTACAGTTTCAGGTTTTGCAACTGCTTTGACACTGCCAGGTCTCAAGGTGATGCCCAACGCATTAGGTTTAGGTGCAGGTGCAGGAGCCGACTGAGTCGAGTTTGGCGGAGTTTGCAATAGAAATACAATCATCGGTTTGCTTTGCATCTGTTGGCGCAAGACACGCGTGAGGTCTCGTTCGAGTTGACCACGCAGACCAACCCAGTCCACTTCAAGCGAACCGACATTGCGAGCAAAGTTACCCCAGCAGTTGGCTAACGAGTTATCGATCGCCTTCGCCACAGCCGCAATAATCTAGGAATGTTCCATCGGTAAC
>JAYTWB010000524.1:0-2152 GCA_043743655.1 Cyanobacteriota bacterium
TTACGAAGCTGCAAAATATCATGCAGCGCAATGCTAGCTCACTGCAAGAGCAGATTATTACGCAGCGTAGCGATCGCTTTGTGTTAGCCGTAAAGTCGCCGCAACGCGATCGCGTGCCTGGGGTGATTCATGATACTTCGAGTACGGGGATGACCGTATTTGTGGAGCCGAACTCAGTCGTGCAGTCAAATAACCGTCTGCGCCAGCTATTTAAACTAGAACAAGTCCAGATCGAGATTATTTTGACGGCGCTCAGTGCCAGAGTCACAGAAATTTCTGAAGACTTGCAAAAGTTATTAATTATTGTCACCAAAATTGATTTAGCAGTTGCGCGATCGCGTTATGCCTATTGGTTACGCGCTAATCCACCCCATTTTGTTGAAAATGAAGCGATCGTTTTACGTCAATTGCGACATCCTTTGTTAGTGTGGCAACAGCAAAACGAAGAAGGTCGCGAAGTTGTCCCTGTTGATGTTTTGGTTTCACCGCAAATCTCGGTGGTGGTGATTACGGGACCAAATACAGGCGGCAAAACTGCCACGCTCAAAACTTTTGGACTAGCGGCGTTAATGGCAAAAGCGGGCATGTATATTCCTGCTAGAGAACCTGTGGAACTGCCCTGGTTTGATCTAGTTCTTGCGGATATTGGTGACGAGCAGTCTTTACAACAAAATCTTTCGACTTTTTCTGGACATATTCGCCGCATCGGACGGATTCTGGATGCAATCTCGCCGCAATCTCTAGTTCTACTCGATGAAGTTGGTGCAGGGACTGATCCATCTGAAGGTAGCGCGATCGCCACGGCTTTGTTAGAACATCTTGGCGATCGCACTAGCTTGACTATCGCAACTACCCACTTTGGGGAACTCAAAGCTTTGAAGTATCAAAACCCTAAATTTGAGAATGCTTCAGTGGAGTTTGATGATGCATCCCTTGCGCCCACCTATCGACTATTGTGGGGGATACCTGGGCGCTCAAATGCGCTGGCGATCGCAGGTCGTTTAGGTTTGCCATCCGCGATCATCGAATCGGCTCAAGTGCGTGTGGGCGTTGGCTCTGCCGAAATGAATGAAGTGATTGCTGAACTAGAAGCTCAACGCCGCGAACAAACTCAAAAAGCGGAAGCAGCAGCGCAACTCTTAGCCGAAACTGAACGCTTGCATAAAGAGATTTTGGAACGTGCGGAAAAAATGCGATCGCAAGCCAAAGAAATGCGCGAGCGTCAAGAGCAAGAGGTTAATGCGGCGATCGCTCAAGCTCAAAAAGAAGTCGGTCGAGTAATCCGTAAATTGCAAAAAGGCGAACAAACAGGAGAACAAGTGGCGGCGGATGTCCAGCGTACAGAGCAGAGAATTGAGGAATTAACCAAGCGTCATGGAATTGGGTTACCTGAGCAGAAGATAGAAATACAATTAAAAATAGGCGATCGCGTTCGCATTCCCAAATTCGGTAAAATCGCCCAAGTCATGACCGTCCCAAATAGTTCAGGAGAGTTTGCGGTACGGCTGGGAACGATGAAACTATCAATCAATCTCACTGATATCGAACCCGTTTAAAATCACTAAGTACCTCGTTATAATTAAAAAACCAGAAACAAAATCTGTACCGCCCGCTACGCGGGCGGTACAGATTTTGGGGTTTTATATTTAATTGTGTCTAGCTACTTATTTACTTTTTAAAGAATGTTGCAATTTTTTGAGTTTGAAGCCGAATTTGTCGCCTCATTGCGTTGTATTCCTATGCAAGTGCGCTACAAGCTAGACACCTGTGGTATCAAACTAAAACTTCAGCATTGGCATAGTTTTTCAAGCGATCAACGCCAAAAAACAGTTGAGCTAGACTGCACTACAACCGAAGAAATTAATATCTATCGCGAGAACTTGCGATCGCAAGTTCTCGCAAATTTTAAAATCTATCCTAGTGATCTACCTATTGATCCACATCCTGCATGGATGCAAACAGAATTGATCCCGATTAGCGTTTTGGAACATGCAGCAGAATTAGAAATAGCGATCGCGCGATCGCAATGGCAAAAACTCACCGCTTTACAACGCTTTGCCCTAATCAAGCTCAGCACCTCTAATCACGAGAACAATAATTTTTTGCCCGCCCTGCAAGAATTTGGACTGTCATAATTAATTAAGTAACCTAA
>JAYTWB010000525.1:0-8703 GCA_043743655.1 Cyanobacteriota bacterium
TGAAACTATTGAGCGGATTTTTGATGCTTTGCGATCGCAAATTTCAGGATTATTTACAGTCAAAATGCGCGTAGGATTTGACTCAACTGATAATTTTGAGCATCTGTTGCAACTGATCAACCAATATCAAATCGATTTGCTCAGCTTGCATGGCAGAACTGTCAAGGAGCTATATCGAGGTGATGTGCATTATGATCTGATCCGTCAAGCGGTGCAGACAGTGAATTGCCCTGTGCTGGCTAACGGAAATATTACCTCTTATCTTAAGGCGGAACAAGTTTTGCAGGAGACAGGTGCGGCGGGAGTAATGATCGGCAGGTCGGTGATTCGCAATCCTTGGATTTTTCAACAAATACGCGATCGCTTGGCAGGAAAGCTAGTGAAGGTAGTGACTCTTGGCGATGTTTATCGATATATTCAGCATCTTTACGCAATTACTTATCAAGATGATCTTCGAGAAAAATCGCATATCAATAGCCTCAAAAAATTCTTAAATTTTATCGGTACAGGCATTGATGCCGAAGGAAAATTTTTAGCAGGAATGCGATTAGTGCAGTCAAAAGATGCGCTTTTTGATTTGTGCGATCGCTATTTACTGACTGAACCTGACCGTCCTTTCGCAATCGAACCTTATGAAAATCTTGTGGCACGTCCTAGTTGTGAATCTAGTGAGTAGAAGTATGCAAAAACAAAAACGATTTTGGATGAGAATCTTAATTAGTTTAGCGATCGCTATTTTCGGTGGTTTAGTTGTTCCTGCTCTACCAGTTCAGGCTCGCGATCGCACATTTATAGATGTATCCCTAGACTTTATCAATGAATACCAACTTCCTAAACAGAAGTTTGAGAATACACCTGTTGGTGGATTGTCAGGACTTGCTTATGATCGGCGTGATGATACTTTTTATGCTATCTCTGATGATCGCAGTGAGTTTTCGCCTGCTAGATTTTATGCACTCAAACTAAAGTTCAATCCGCAAATTAATTCGCCAGAAGCACAACCTAAGCTAGAGAATGTGGAAGTGATTGGCGTGAACTTCCTTAAAGATAAAACAGGAAATACCTATCCTCAAGGTGAAGTTGATACTGAAGGAATTGCACTAACAGGCGATCGCACGGTTTTGATTTCTAGCGAAGGTGTAACTAGAAAAAACATTCCTCCATTTATCGATGAATTTGATCTGCTCTCAGGTAGATGGTTACGAAGTTTACCAATTCCATCACGCTATCTATTCGACCCTGCAAGGAGTGATCTTAAAAATGATTTTAAAAAGATAAATAAAAAGATAAAGCAGGAACCGCAGGGAGTGCGCGACAATCTTAGTTTTGAGTCCCTCGCGATAATTCGGGATTCGATTGGCGATCCTTATCGAGTATTTACAGTTACCGAAAGCGCTTTAGCTCAAGACGCTCAACTTGACGATCAACAGCCAAGTGAGAGCCGATTTTTACATTATCTAGTTAACAATCTAAGTGGGAATATCGCACCGCTAATTGTGGCGGAACATCGCTATCCCGTCGAGTCATTAACTCCGCCCGCCACCCAGATCGGAGTCAACGAACTTGTCGCGATCGATCGCGGTGGTCATTTTCTGGCACTAGAGCGTTCTTATGGCACAGCCTCAGGATTTAGCGCTAAAATCTGGCAAATCGCTACAGGTGCTGCAACTGACACTTCATCGATCAAAAGCTTTCGCACAAGTCCCAATGTGCGCTCAATCCGTAAAAAGCTAGTTCTCGATTTGGCAACACTGGATATTAAATTAGACAATTTAGAAGGAATGGCGATCGGTCCACGCTTGGCTGATGGTTCCCAAAGTCTGATTTTGGTGAGCGATGATAACTTTAGCGACCAGCAATTTACGCAATTTTTATTATTTCGTCTAAACCACTAATTATTTACTAAGTAGCTAGGCACAATTAAATATAAAACCCAAAAATCTGTACCGCCCGCGTAGCGGGCGGTACAGATTTTGTTTCTGGTTTTTTAATTATAACGAGGTACTTAGGAAGATATTCACGCGGAAGAAAGTCGTTGTGACTCAAGTTCCTGTATTCTTGATTATTAACTTTTTAATAAACTTATAAATCAAGCGATCGCCATGCCACAAGCGTATGTACTGGGACTGGGACAGTCAGGAATTTCTGCGGCAAAACTGCTCAAGGCTGATGGCTGGCAGGTGATAGTTAGCGATAGCAGCACCAGTCCTAGCCTAGAGCAACGCAAACTTGCCTTAGAGTCAGCAGGGATTTTTGTTGAGCTTGGCGCATTTCCAGATTTTGCAAAACTAATTTCATCGGGACAAGTCGTAGACTTAGTAGCCGTTAGCCCAGGCGTGCCGTGGGATTGTGAGCAAGTCGAGCAAGCGCGATCGCTTGGTCTTGATACAGTCGGTGAGATCGAATTAGCATGGCGCTATCTCAAAAACATTCCTTGGGTGGGCATCACTGGAACTAATGGCAAAACCACGGTCACAGCATTGACGGCAGCGATTTTTCAGGTCTCAGGCTTAAAGGCGATCGCTTGCGGCAATATTGGCTTACCTGCTTGCGAAATCGCTCTACAAGTACTAAATCAACAAATTCAACCAGACTGGATTATTGCCGAGCTAAGTAGTTATCAAATCGAATCTATCCAGACTGTTAAACCCAAAATCGGTATCTGGACAACGTTCACCCCTGACCATCTCAATCGCCACTATACCTTAGAGGCTTATCGCAATATTAAAGCAAGTCTGCTCCAACATTCAGAACATGTTGTGTTGAATGGTAATGATCCTTATTTAGTAAATTTTGGCGCGGCGATGTGGCCCAAAGCAATTTGGACAGAGATTGGTGAGCAGATGGTCGAAGCGATCGCTGACGGCGCTTGTATTGATCAGGGTTGGGTCAAGTTTCGCGGTGATAATGTTTTTCCGATCGCGCATTGGCATCTCTTAGGCAAACATAATCAACAAAATTTATTGCTCGCAGTCGTGGCAGCGCAGCTAGCAGGAATTAGCTCTGAGCATATTGACCGCGCGATCTCAGATTTTCAAGGCGTACCGCATCGTCTGGAACATATTCGGCGCTATCAAGGTATTGCTTTTGTCAATGACAGCAAGGCTACAAATTATGATGCGGCTGAAGTCGGACTCAGAGCCGTGTCAACCCCTGTGATTTTGATCGCAGGTGGTCAACCAAAGCAAGGCGATCCTAAGTCATGGCTAGAACAAATTCATCAAAGAGCGATCGCGGTATTATTGATTGGTGAGGCTGCGCCATTATTTGCGGAAATGCTCAGAGACGCAGGATTTAAAAACTATCAAATCGCAAAAACTCTGGACATAGCTGTCAAACAAGCCGCCAACATTGCCTATCAACGCGCTCACAATCATCCTAGTCAGCCCCTGCCAACTGTGCTATTCTCGCCTGCATGTGCTAGTTTCGACCAGTTTGCTAATTTTGAGCAGCGCGGCGATCGCTTCCGACAACTTTGTCAAGAACTTTCATGACTCCTTCTTTACTACCCAGAGACCTTGCCACGATTAATCTATTCAAACGCCGCACCGTGCTGATTTGGATCATCATTGCTATGGCAATGATGGGATTAATCGTGCGTTTAGTTTATTTACAAGTTATAACTGCGCCAGATTTGCTAGACAAAGCAAGGCGGCAGCAAATGTTTACATTGCGACCATTTATTCCTCGCCGCACAATTACCGATCGCAAAGGAACAGTCTTAGCGCTAGATCGTCCTGTCTACACTCTATTTGCCTATCCACATCTTTACAAAAAAAAACCTGAAGAAATTGCCGCTGCCCTCGCACCTATTCTCAGAAGACCAACCGAAAAGCTACTCAGCGTTCTCACGCGTGACACAACTTCCATTCAAGTCGAATATTGGCTATCTGAAGAAAATGCCGATCTGATCTACAATTTGCGCCTTGATGGTTTAGAACTAATCCAACAGCGCCATCGACTTTATCCACAACAAGACCTCGCTGCCGAACTACTCGGCTATGTAAATGTTGATCATCGTGGTCAAGCAGGAATCGAACTTAGTCAAGAAAAATTATTAGAACGCAACGATCAAACTCCTGCGGTTGCTCAAGATGGCAATGGCAAGTTAATTCCCAATCGCATTCCTGCGGGGATGATTCGCAGCGATCGCACTAGCTTGCAAATGACAATTGACTCCCGCATTCAACGCACGGCACGACAGATACTCAAGCAGCAGATGGTCAAGTTTAGTGCCAAACGTGGTTCTGTAATCGTCATGGATGTTAGAGATGGTGGACTGCTCACATTTGTGACTGAGCCAACTTATGATCCCAATCGCTACTACGAATCAGATGTCAAACTATTCAAAAATTGGGCAGTCTCTGATCTCTACGAGCCTGGTTCTACTTTTAAGCCTCTTAATGTCGCGATCGCTCTCGAAGCAGGAGCAATCCAGCCCGACACAGTACTTAATGATGAAGGCGTACTGACTATTGGCGGCTGGCCCGTAGCAAACTTTGATTACGAGCAAGCAGGACCAGTTGGAGCTCTCAGCATCGGTCAAATTTTAGAGCGATCAAGCAACGTTGGCATGGTACATATCATCCAACGTATGAAACCATCAGTTTATTATGGTTGGCTAGAGCGGATTGGACTAGGTGATATCTCAGGTGTCGATCTGCCTTCCGAAACACCTAGCGCTCTTAAGCCGCAAGAACAATTTATCGAATATGTGATCGAACCTGCAACAGCTTCGTTTGGTCAGGGTTTTTCGCTGACTCCAATTCAGATGGTACAACTCCATGGGATTCTCGCCAGTGGCGGCAAGTTGCTCACCCCCCATGTTGTCAAAGGATTGGTCAATGAAGAAGGCGAAGAATACTATCAGCCCAAGCTACCAACTCCGCGTCAAATCATCTCACCAGCGACAGCGCAAAGGGTTGTGGAAATGATGACAGGAGTGGTCGAAAAAGGTACGGGTAAGCCTGCCCGAATCCCTGGTTATCGGATTGCAGGTAAAACTGGAACTGCTCAAAAAGCATCGGCTACAGGCGGCTATTCTGCGGCAAAAATCACCAGCTTTGTGGGTATATTTCCATCTAAAGAGCCTCGTTATGTGGTCTTAGCCGTAATTGATGAGCCGATTGGGGCTGATGCTTTTGGTTCTACCGTAGCGGCTCCAATTGTCAAAACTGTAATCGAAGATATCATCGTCACCGAAGGTATTCCTCCTAGCCATCCTGAAGAAGTTACTTCAAAAATGCCCACTCTTCCTGAACCAGTATCACCGCCGCAAGATACTCCTGCTACACCTGCACCCAAAACTTCTCCTAGTCCTCAAGTGAGTCCCTCCCGTTGATGATTCTAGCCGCTATCTCAGTCCCCTAGTGCTTATTTCAATGATTAGCTAATTGAAGATAATAAGAGTGAATAAACCATAAAGAAGTACTCACACTGAGTTACAATCCATTCCCGATCGCAAAGAAAGCCGACCAATAATTAGGATAGTTGAATTTTGGCGATTTAATCATCGCCATCTGCGCCCTTCGCAATGCTTCGACAATCGAGACATCACCTTTTTTTAATTCGCCATAAAATGCTTCCATTAGCGCTTGTGTACCCGCATCATCAACTTTCCAAAGAGACGCGATCGCAACTCTGGCTCCTGCGGCTTGCATTTGATAGCCCAAGCCGAGAATCTCGACACCATTTCCTAACTTTCCTCCTAGTCCAGACTGACAGGCACTCAACACCACCAAATCGACATTGGTTAGCGCCCATTTACGAATGTCAGTGATCGTCGCTTTTTCGCCATCGCCGAAGATAATGAACGAATCTTTGGGGTCGCCAGTGGAGAGTTGTCCGTGAGTGGCGAGATGGAGAATGGTATAGGAATTGGAGTTGCTGGTGGTGAGTTCTTTAGTAAAAGCGGTTTCGACAAAGGTGGTGGTGTTAGGAAAGCGATCGGCGATTTTTTTGACTTCTGTTAACGTAGCGGGTAGTCCTGAAAATCCTTGTCTACTGACGTTGCCGAATGCTCCTGCAAAGATCTTCGGTGTGGCGATCGCGGGTTTATTAAACTTAGTCAGCGATGCGGCGGTGATGTTGTTGACGCGATATTTTTCGACTAGCCATTGTTTGCCATCGTAGAGAGCGGCGAGGGGAATATAGCGCAACTGTCCATCAGGGGCATAGATAATCGTATCGATTTTTAGTTGTTCTAGTTCGGTTTCAAATGGTTTAATCAGCCTTGTATATAGTTGCTTCGCAGGTACTTTGACATCTTCAGAGCCTGAGTCTCTAAGTCCTGCTAGAAAATCTGTGATTTCTTGATTTAGCTGTTCGCGTTTGATGTTGATGGTGCGGCGAATGGGGTTGGTTTTGGCGGTAATTAGAATTAGTTCGAGACGGTCTTCGAGAATGAGGGGATAGAGAAGGACGGCGTTGGGATATTTGCTGAGAATGTCGGTGCGGAGATTTTGAAAGTTGTTGGTAATATCGACGTTTTGTTGTCTTTCCTTCAGGCGCAGTTCATCGACTAGTTTTTGGACGGGATCGCTATCGAGAAAGGCGATGAATTGATTTTTTTGTTCTTGTTCAGATTTGACGAGTTTATTCAGTCTTTCTTGTTCGGCAGTGGTGATGTTATTGGCAAGTTTACGTTTTTGCAGTTCGTCAAGTTCGAGGGCAAGGGCGATGAAGGTTTTTTCTGGAGCTTGCAGTGCTGTTCCTTGTTCAGTTTGGCTGCTGCGGGTGGGGGTGCGGAGGTATTCGTTGAGTTCTTCGACTTTGAGCAGGTCGAGGACTTGTTGGGCTTCGAGGATGCGGTCTTGTCTGAGCAGTAAGTCGGCGAGGTTGCGATAGGTATCTTCGACTGTGGCTAAGTAGGACTTTTGGATGTCTTTATCGAGTTTGCTGATGTCTTTGCGAATCGCTTCGCGGACGTTGATCGATTGCTTGTAAAAGAGAATCGCTAGTTCGGGGCGTTTGGCATTGGATAATACTATTCCTAGATTTGCGAGCGCATAACCTTCGACTCTTCTATCACCAATTTCTCTAGCAATGGTCAATGATTGTTGATAAGAGATCATTGCTTCTTGATCGCGATTTAGCGATCTGTAGGCATAACCTAAACTATTCAGCCCATACATTTCACCACTGCGATCTTTGATTTCCCTTGCGATCGCTAAGCTTTGCAAATGGAACTCAATCGCCTTGTCATATTTGCCGAGAGAATAGTAAGCATTTCCCAGATTTCCGAGCGAATTTCCCTCACCCAGTCGATTTTTGATTTCCCTCTTGATCGCTAAGCTTTGCAAATGGAACTCAATCGCCTTGTCATATTTGCCGAGAGCAGAGTAAGCAATTCCCAGATTTCCGAGCGAATTTCCCTCAACAAGTCGATCTTTGATTTCCTTTGCGATCGCTAAGCTTTGCAACTGAAACTCAATCGCCTTGTCATATTTGTCGAGAGAATAGTAAGCATTTCCCAGATTTCCGAGCGACTGTCCCTCACCAAGGCGGTTTTTGATTTCCCTTTCGATCGCTAAGCTTTGCAACTGAAACTCAATTGCCTTGTCATATTTGCCGAGAGAATCGTAAGCAATTCCCAGATTTCCCAGCGCTCTTCCCTCACCAAGGCGGTTTTTGATTTCCCTTTCGATCGCTAAGCTTTGCAACTGAAACTCAATCGCCTTGTCATATTGACCTAAATAATAGTATCCAAGCCCTAATCCGTTATAAGCACGACCTTCACATTCACGATCTTTAATTTCGCGGCAAATAGCAAGTGCATTCAAATCGAACTGAATAGCATTTTGATATTGACTAGACCCTCTTGCTCTGATTCCTTGATCTAATAATCGATCCGCTTCCGCTTTGCGATCAGCCTGTGCCACAACCTGAGTCTGTGCGCCTAACTCCTGAGCCTGTGACGGCGCAACAGCCACCAACCAAGGCAAAACCACCAAAGAAATAGCCAACAGAGACGTATTGTAGCGAGGTGATAAATTCATAGCAATATCATGAGGTTTGCGTAGTTATGATTTTACATAGATTTCACACATTAGACCATATGCAATTTTCACCCACAAAAATAATCGTCGTAGGGGTAAAGCATTTGCGTCACCATCCCTAAACTCATCACTAAAATATCAATTCGCAAATGCTTAACCCTCTCCGCTTTCACCAATAAATTCTCCCTGCGTTGTAATAAATCCTTCCTGCGTTGAGAGATTTGGGCATAGCATTCCCAAACTGGGAGAATCTGAAAACTTATAGATAGTCGCAGGAATGCCATGCCCCTACAGATTGGATAATACTTCTTGCTGGAATTTAGCTGTATTCGGCTGATGCTTTTTTATAAAAGTTACAGGTTGTCAACGAAATTTAGCGATATTAGCCATTTATCTGCCTTAAATTTGATAGGCAAAACAACCTAAATTTAGTTGTTTTTAGTCAATTATATTAATGCCATTTTTTCACGGTTTGCTAAATACGGTTTGTTAAAATAGTATAGATGAGACAAATTTAGGACTCTAATTATGGCAAATGTCGAAATTTATACATGGCGGATGTGTCCTTTTTGCATAAGAGCAAAACATTTACTAGACAAAAAAAGCGTAAAGTATACCGAATATGTAATTGATGGTGATGACGCTGCGCGATCGGCAATGGTAGCTAGAGGTTCTGATGGTAAACGTTCTGTACCGCAGATTTTTA
>JAYTWB010000526.1:0-3772 GCA_043743655.1 Cyanobacteriota bacterium
AAAGCGCGCTTTGCGCGCTTTCCTTTTTAGGATTCACTCTAGTTTTTTCTGTAATAAAAACTTGCGTGAGCGTCCCAATAACCAAAAACTTATATTACCCTCTTGTCTATGTAGTCGATAGCCGATGCGATCGTACAGATTGCACGCAGGTTGATTATCCTCAAGCACATGTATATACAAACATGAAAATCCCCATTGTTTCACTGTCTGCTCTGCGGCTAACAAAAGTTGTTTAGCGACTCCACGCCGCCGCCATTGGGGATGCACTGCCAAGTTGAAAATATATGGATATTGCTGCGTTTCATGACCAAGCCAGAATTCATAAGGCGACTTGACTGGCACATGGCGCATACAAATCTCAAGGGAGGCGATCGCCTGAGATTGATTGGCAGGATGAGTCGCCACCAGACAAACATAGCAGGGAGTTTTTTCGCTAAAGCGGCTACTTAGATCGAATACAATCCCCCAACGCAAAAGTGGATATATCCAATTTGTGAAGCGGCGCGTCAAGAAATTGACTTGGCGATCAGCCCCACGATAAAAGCTCTCAGCCAAGACATCTGACACATGACCAACATCTCTAGAGTTCGCGTGACGAATAGTAAACGAAGAAGATTGTCTTTGCACTTTTAGCAGCACTTTTAGCAATATTTGGCTTAGCGATCATAATTTAGCGATAATAACAGAATAGTTTTAGTTATTAATTTTAGTAAGCGATCGCCAATGTCCAATTCTGAGCAACCAGCCTATGCCACCAGCAAAACTATTCGCCCTCGTAAACAATTTGGACAACATTGGCTGCGTAGTGAATCTGTCCTCAATAAAATTTTGCTGGCGGGTAAGCTGCAACCAAGCGATCGCATTTTAGAAATTGGACCAGGAACAGGCAATCTCACTCGTCTACTTTTGCCATTTGTCGAGTCACTAACTGCTGTCGAAATTGATCGTGATCTTTGCGAAAAGCTCCGCAAAACTATGCATCAAACTAACTTTCAATTAATCGAAGGGAGCATTCTCGATATTCCACTTCCACCTGAAACAAATAAAGTCATCGCGAATATTCCTTACAACATCACAGGCGAGATTCTTAAAAGGCTATTAGGAACTCTTGTTGAACCAATCCAACAATTTGAGCAGATTGTTCTATTAGTCCAAAAAGAAATCGGCGATCGCCTTGCTGCTAAAGCGGGCCATAAGGCATACAACGCACTCAGTGTGAAGATGCAATACCTCGCTGAATGTCAGTTTATTTGCGATGTCCCAGCTACTGCATTCTATCCACCACCTAAAGTTAATTCAGCTGTAGTGAGGATTATTCCGCGTCCACCTGTCACCATCGCCAGTGATCCTAAGTTCTTAGATCGTTTACTTACGCTTGGTTTTGCAACCAAACGTAAAATGTTACGCAATAATCTCATTTCTGAAATTGATCGCGATTCTCTAGTTCTCATTTTGGAAGCAATGGGAATCAATGCCCAGGTGAGAGCCGAGGATTTAGATGTTGCTCAATGGGTTGCCTTGAGTGAAGCGGTGATTGTGGCTAAAGCATCATGAGACAGAAAATTATTGTGGTCGGCGCAGGGATTGGTGGCTTGACGGCAGCAGCTTTGTTGGCAAAACGTGGTCATGAAGTCATTGTTTATGAACTTGCCAGTGTTGCGGGTGGTTGTGCGTCAACATTTAAGCGGCGCGGATTTATATTTGATGTGGGAGCAACTCAGGTTGCAGGATTAGAAACTGGCGGCGTTCATGATCGCATATTTAAAGAATTAGAGATCGAAATACCGACAGCAACCGATTGTGATCCTGCTTGTGCCGTATTTTTGCCCAATGAGAGCGAACCTATCAATGTCTGGCGCGATCGCCAAAAATGGCAAGCTGAACGCCAAAAGCACTTTCCTGATAGCGAACCATTTTGGCAGTTTTTGGAAGATTTGTTTTGGCGGAGTTGGCGCTTTCAAGGACGCGATCCGATCTTGCCACCGCGCAATATTTGGGATGCTTGGCAATTGCTTAAAGCTTTACGGTTAGACACTTTGGCAACAGTGCCTTATACCTTATCGACTGTGGGCGATGCTTTGCGTGGTTTTGGACTAGCCAGCGATCGCCGACTACGCACTTTTTTAGACCTGCAACTCAAGCTCTATTCACAGGTGAATGCAGAAGAGACGGCTCTCCTCTATGCCGCGACAGCTTTAGCTGTCTCCCAAACCCCGTTAGGATTATTTCATGTGCAGGGTAGTATGCAGGTATTGAGCGATCGCCTGATTGAGAGTATTCAGCGCGATCATGGAAAAATATTGATGCAACATCGGGTTATAGAACTTGATGCGAAAGGCAAACAGAAAAGAGTAAAAGTAGAAAGCTTAAGAACCAAAGAAATATCGTGGCATCAAGCTGATCAGGTAGTGGCAAATGTGACTGTAAATAATTTTGTGAAGCTTTTAGGCGATCAAATCCCTCAGAGTTATGCTCACCGAGTTGCCAATCTTAAACCAGCCTCAGTTGCTTTTGTGGTCTATTTGGGCGTAGACCGCGCCGCAATTCCAGATGGCTGTCCGCCACATTTACAATTCTTGGAAGCGGGCGATCGTCCACACTCTCTATTTGTCTCAGTCAGTAAAGAAGGCGATGGACGCGCACCCGAGGGCAAAGCCACGATTATTGCTTCAGAGTTTACCGATGCTGCGGTTTGGTATAGCGGTGAGGATTATCAAAGTCTTAAACAAAAATTTACGGAACGGGCGATCGCGCAGTTAGGCGAATATTTCCATCTGAACGAGCAGACAATTATTCATGTCGAAGCTGCTACACCGCAAACTTTTGAACGCTATACAGGACGCGATCGCGGCATCGTTGGTGGCGTGGGAATGCGAGTTTCGACTTTTGGTCCTTTTGGTTTCGCAACTCGTACACCACTTGCAAATATTTGGCTAGTCGGCGACTCTACTCACCCAGGTGAAGGAACAGCAGGAGTAAGCTATTCCGCGATGACGGTAGTCAGACAAATAGAAAAAAACTAAAAGCATGGGTCGAGGGCGACCCATGCTAGATGTGTATTTGAAATTAAGCTTCCCAGAGCTTACTGATATTTTTCTCGAGACGCTCTTCGGCTTCGGCAAACACTTGTGCAGCATTGTCGAGTATCTCACCCGCATGGAGTTCAAGAATCTTCGTAGAGAGAGCAATCCGATTGCGTGACTCGTCAATATCAACCACCACAGCCTTGATCATGTCATTTAGCTGAAACACACGAGTAGGATCGCTAACAGGCTTTTGACTCATTTCTTTGACATGTAACAAACCTGAGACTCCAGAAAACTCAACAAAGGCTCCAAAAGGACGAATATTGGTAATTTTGCCAGTAATCAATTGTCCTTTGGCTAGTTGCGTCATTGCCGCGAGTTTGGCGGCTTGGCGATTCGATAGCACTAGCTTTTTGCGTGCTTCATCAGCTTCTAAGACCATCACAGGCAAAACTTTGCCGATCAATTTAGCCATGTCAGAACTGTCAGCAAGATGCGATCGCGGAATAAAGCCACGCAATCCCACCGAATCAACGATCACCCCGCCAGTATTAGTGCCAATTACCTTAGTCTCAAAAACTGTGGACGCAGCTTGGTAATCGCGGAGAGTTGACCATGCTTGTTTAAATAACAAGCGGCGCACTGATAGCTTCACTTCACCATCAGCATTTTGGCTACTAATGATCAGAAATTCGTACTCATTGCCGATTGGGAAAGCTTCATCATTAGAGCGCGAAGAACCGCTG
>JAYTWB010000527.1:0-3060 GCA_043743655.1 Cyanobacteriota bacterium
AGGGAAACCCTTCTTTCCTGACACCTTCTTTTTGCAGTTGTCATAGAATCTAGAAATAGATGACCATGCTCTTTCAGAACTAGACTGCCTTGCTTGAGAGCCTAACTTCTTCGCGAAGTCAAACTCCTTGGCAAGTACAGCCATCTGTTTGTTGAGATCATAGCCGTTCACTTTTTCGTTATCCACCCAGTATCGCAAAGCCTTGTTACGGCAAAACAGAGCAGTACGAATTGCCTCATCTATGAGACCGTACTGCTCTGCTTTACCTTTTAGTTTTGCTTCGAGAACTATCATGGTTAACTTGATTCTTACGTGATTTATCTTAAGATAAGACTTACTGTATTGGTTGTTAAATTAGAATATAAAGCCGCCTTAGAAAGACGGGTTTTAAGCCCAGTTTTCCGATAACGCAGATCATTGGGGCTATATAAGACCAAAGCTTAGGTCTAAGCTCGTTTAATATTTTGGTTTTATAATCTAGTTAGCTATGGGCGCTGACGGGCTCGAACCGCCGACATTCTCGGTGTAAACGAGACGCTCTACCAACTGAGCTAAGCGCCCTTGTCTTTAGGCTTAAACAATATAGCAGATAGCGATCGCGTTTAGTCAACTTTTTTATTTTTTATCCAAAAATTTGGTGCAGCAATCTCCTAAGCTTGAGGTACTGTTTGTCAAAAATAGGTGAATGCTGCCATGCACGAATTAAGCAATGTTTTAATGTTGGCAACCGATGAAGAGTTACATCAAATTACCGACATCTTGTTTCGGCGCAAATTCAATCCTCTAGATTATTTTGCTACGCCTCCTATCCAAGAATTGCAAGGCTGGGAACGAGATCAACGCATTGAGGCGATCGCTAAGCGATTTCGATTTTTGGCAGCAGATGGACTGACTGTTTTAAAGCGCAAAACTAGCGATATTAGTTATCGCGAAGTTTTGGAACGGGTTTGCCAGCATTTAAACATTAAATATTTTTCAAGTCAAAGCCTTGAAGATATTGAATCTGAATTATTTCTGAATTTAATCAGCAAATCATGGAAAAAGCTTTCGCCACAAGAGCGTTTAAAAATCGATGAGTCAATGCAAATAGCCATCACAGAATCAGATTTACAAAAGTCTCTACCCCTTGATGCTCAACGTAATCCGATGAGCCTGCTGCTCAAGGGCGGCAGCGCGATCGCAGTGAGTACTGTCATTCGTTCGGCAGTGCTGACGGCGATCGCGCGGCAAATGGCGTGGCACTTTGCATCCTATCAAGTCGGATACGAAGTCCTTAAAGCTGGGAGTACGGCGATCGCGACAAGGTTAAATGCTTATGTCTCAACTTATCTCGCCAGAAGGGGTATGACAGTTGCCGCGACTCAATATACGGCGGCGCGGACAGTCTTTTCAATAATTACGCCTGCGCTTTGGGGATTGTTTTTTGCTGATTTAGGCTGGCGGGCGATCGCTACTAACTACGGACGGATCATTCCTGCCATTTTTATTGTTGCCCAGATTCGACTGCTGAGAATGTCCTAAAAATTTTAAGACTCTTAAGAAAGATTTAGCAATAAATCATATAAGTCTTCGGCAAATTTACGCGGATTCCACAGCGGTGATAGAGTTTCAGTCTGCTGGGATTGTTGTAGACGCGATCGCAAGGATTCTCGTAAGTCACGGTCTTTGCCAAGACGCTCTCCCCATTCCACATATTCTTGCCAATTCCACGCAATTCCTTCTTGGATACCTAATGTTTGAAAGAAGGAATAGCCAAATCGAGAAAACATTTGTTTACCGACAATGGTGACGACAGGCAGATTTTGAGCAAAAGCTTCTAGGCTATGCGTACAACTATTGTATGGATAAGAATCGAGGAGTATGTCAGCTAGTTGATAGGTGGCGCGATGTTCTTCTTCGGTTTTGGTACGCGCTGGCAAAAATTTAATCCGATTACTATTTACATGATAGCGATCGCAGGCTTGCTCATAAGTTCCTTTGACTACTTCCAGATCACCTTTACCTTTATGCAAAAATATACTGTCAGGAACACGGCAGAGAATCTGAGCGATCGCATTGGCAGTATCAGGATTAAACTTATGCCCTGCCGAAATTGATAGATAAACTACTTGATTTGGCTCAATTCCCATAGATTGGCGCATGGCATCGCGATCAATCGACATACTTTCGAGTTGAGATACAGCTAGATAAGAGTCGGGCATTCGCAATAATTTTTCTAAATAATATGGCTCGACTTCTGCTGGCAAAAGATGGCGATCGCCTAAGAAATAATTACTTTCTGAGAGATAGGGCGAGGCGAATCCTGGCCAAGAAATACAATGTCTAGCAGGTTTCGCTGCCATAATCGTGGCATGCAGAATATTCATGATTGCGTCCGATTCAATCAAAATATCCAAATCATCATCGATTAGTTTTTGAATCATTTCCGCAGCTTGTGCTTCTCGATTTGTAGCCTGAATTTTATATAGACGATCGCCAAACTGTTCATATCTTTGGGTAATGTCGTCTGAGGGAAATTGAGCCGTAAGATAGAACTGTAAATCAGGGGCAATATTTGCAAGTTCAAACAGCCAATCTTTTGTACACCAAGCATTTGCATGGCGGCGAAATAATCCCGACATGATCCCAATCCGAGGCGATCGCTTCGGTGTTGCCGCCAAGAGAACGGGTGAAGTAAGTGAATGGAATTTAAGTTTAGGAATAAGTTGAAATTGTGGATATTGACTAAAAAATTCAGGAAGACAGAATTTACGATATTGATCGGCAATAAACTCAAAAAGTTGTCCATTGAGCGCGGGATCATCGCGTAAGAATGGTACAAAAAATAGCATTTCCTCATAGAGCGATCGCCAATCTTTTTCGGTTAACTGTTCAT
The DNA here is from genome assembly GCA_043743655.1 of Cyanobacteriota bacterium. Taxonomy (GTDB): domain Bacteria; phylum Cyanobacteriota; class Cyanobacteriia; order Pseudanabaenales; family Pseudanabaenaceae; genus Pseudanabaena. Next base: position 2,876 of record JAYTWB010000527.1, read on the forward strand.
GGTTTTCATAAATTTGTGCTTCTAATTTCTTAAAATAGCCCAATGCAGTTTCATACATTCCTGACATTAAATAACTTTTGAGCAGGCTAGTTGCTGATGGCAAATGAAAATGATTAATTGATTCGCTTAAGACTCGACAAACCTGCACATATATTTCCGCAACCTGCCGCCAATCGCTATATACC
>JAYTWB010000528.1:0-1932 GCA_043743655.1 Cyanobacteriota bacterium
TCAATGACTGGGCGTAAAAATTTACCCAGTTTTGGTGATGCATATTCTGATAGATAGATCGCTGTGGCTAGCCCCAGAGGTGTCGCCACTAACATCGCAATTAGCGCCACCATCAGTGTGCCGTTAACCGTTGGCCATACACAAAAACCTTTGTCAGCAAACTGTGGTGTCCAACTACAGCTATAGCTGCCATTGTCTAAAACTTTGCCGAATAAAAATTCGCCAATGCTTGCCTTGCCAAAAAAACTAATCGTTTCCGAGGCAAGTACATAGACGATCGCAATAGTCGTTAGTACCGAAATGAACGCAGAAAAAAGTAACGCATAGCCGATCGCACTTTCTTTAATATTGCGATCAGCGCGCTGATAGATATCGAGTTGATTGGGGTTAGGATTATCCACGGAACTTGACATTAAAAATTTCCAGTAAATCAAAAAGTAAGCCCTCCTCCAGCAAAAAGACAGAGAAGGGCTTTTCTAAATTCAAACTATTTCAAGTCTTTTGCCATCAATTCGGCGATGGAAGTACCAGCTGGAGCGTCCATAAATGTTGAACCTACGGTTTCAGCCTTAAATCGAGCCACAACTTTGGTCAGGGCATCGCCAGGAAGGGGAACGTAGCCAACTTCTTTCACCAATTTCTCATCTTTAGTTAGATAAAAATCAATAAAAGCTTTAACTTCAGGACGTGCCAAAGCTTTCTTGCTAACGTAGATAAATAAAGGGCGAGATAGAGGAGCGTATTTGCCCGTATTGATATTTTCAGTGGTTGGGGCAACACAACCCTTGCCGCCATCAACTTCAACTGCATTCAAAGTCTTCGCGTTTTCTTCGTAATAAGATACGCCAAAGAAGCCCATTGTGCCTTTGCCACCCTGAACACCTTTGACAATGATGTTGTCATCTTCGCTAGGTTGGTAATCCTTGCGAATGGTTTTTGCTTTACCGTTTACAGCTTCGGTAAAATAGTCAAATGTACCCGAGTCGGCACCTGCACCAAATAAAGCGATCGTCTCTTTCGGGAAATCGGGACGAACTTGATCCCAGCTAGTGATCTTGCCTTCGGCATCAGGCTCCCACATTTTCTTTAGTTCAGGAATTGTCAGGCACTTTGCCCAAGTATTTTCTTTGTTAACGACTACAGTCAAGCCATCAACAGCAACAGGCAATTCAACAAAGTCAATTCCTGCTTTTTTACAGATTTCAGCTTCGGCTTTCTTGATCGGACGAGAAGCATCAGCGATATCGATATCTCCAGAACAGAATTTTTTGAAACCACCGCCAGTTCCACTAGTGCCAACAGGAACTTTGACTCCAGGATTTGACTTTGCGAAGTCTTCAGCAACTGCTTTGCTGATTGGTGCGACTGTGCTAGAACCATCAACGGTGATGTTGCCAGATAGTTTAGATGTTGCTGGTGCGGGTGTGTTAGCCGCCGTTGTTTGTGTCGCTGCGGGGCTAGATGCACTAGGAGTAGTAGGTTTAGTGTCGCTACAGGATGCTAATGCTACGGCTAATGTAACACTGGCTACAAAAGTTATTACATTGCGATTGTTATTCTTTTTGGACATCATAGAGATATTGTTGCGATTGTATCTGTATACGGTTGGCTAAGCATTTAAACCAGACAAGACTGATACTAAACTGCATATGTCAAGCAAAGGTTAAGGGATGTTAAAGATGCCGTTAAGTTTAGATTGCGATTTGTTTGTTTCGTCAAGATTTGGAAACAAGTGCATCTGAAAGAATTCTTAGGATGATCGGGTTCACTGACTCTGGAATCTCGTCTTGTGGGCAATGTCCTGCATTTGGTAAGTCAATAAATTCTTTGACGCAATCAAATTTTGTAAATGACGATCGCCCAATTTCAATTGGTTCCCAAGGATCGCGATCGCCCCACAATACGATTGCGTCGCATGGCAAAATTGCCAAT
>JAYTWB010000529.1:0-3668 GCA_043743655.1 Cyanobacteriota bacterium
ATTGGCAATTCCTTGCGGATCGAAAACATCGCGAACCCAGCGCATTGTCTCCAAATCTGACTCGCTAAACATCTCAGGCATATAGCACTTCTTATCGGCACCGATACCATGCTCACCCGAAATACTGCCGCCAACTCGCACACAGAGCTTAAGTATCTCGCCGCCTAGTTCCTCTACAGTTTTCAGAGCGCCAGCTTCGGCATTGTTATATAGAATTAACGGATGCAGATTTCCATCACCCGCATGGAAGACATTGGCAACATTGTAGCCATATTTTTCGCTAAGCTTCTCAATCTCTTGAAGTACATAAGTTAGCTTAGTTCTAGGGATTACACCATCTTGGACATAGTAGTCAGGACTGAGACGACCCATCGCGGCAAAGGCTGCTTTTCTGCCTTTCCAGAGTCTGAGACGTTGTTCAGGCTCAGTTGCAGTACTGACATTTCGCGCTCCATTTTTATAACAAATTGCCTCAATTAGTTTCGCGCTTTCGGTAACTTCTATCTCTAATCCATCAATTTCTATAATCAAGATTGCCGCCGCATCACGAGGATAACAATTAGTGGCGACTGTATCTTCGACTGCATTGATACTCATGTTGTCCATGATTTCCATACCTGCGGGGATGATTCCTGCTCTAATCACATCTGAGACTGTCGATCCTGCATCTTCTACGCTGGTGAAGTCGGCTAAAAGAACTTGAATTGATTCGCCAGATTTAAGGATTTTTAGGGTTACTTCTGTAGCAATGCCGAGAGTTCCTTCTGAACCGACAAAAACCCCTGTGAGGTCGTACCCTGGGCTTTCCGGGATTTTGCCGCCGATATCTTTGATGTCGCCATTGGGAAGAACGATCTTTGCCCCGAGGACGTGATTAGTGGTGACTCCATATTTTAAGCAATGCACTCCGCCTGAGTTTTCAGCAACATTGCCGCCGATGGAGCAGATGATTTGGCTCGAAGGATCGGGAGCATAATAAAATCCTGCACCGCTTACGGCTTGGGTGACCCAATTATTGATCACCCCAGGCTGCACGACTACGCGCTGATTTTCCATATCAACATCCAAAATCTTTTTCATGCGTGATGTGACGATCAACACCGAGTCGGGCAATGGCAAGGCTCCACCTGATAATCCTGTACCTGAGCCACGGGCGACAAAAGCAATTTTGTCGCGATCGCATACTTTCACGACTGCGGCAACTTGATCGGTTGTCAGCGGTAACACCACGATCGCGGGTTGTTGTTTGTAACTGGTCAGTCCGTCGCATTCATAGGCAATTAATTCTTCACGCGTGCGAACGACATAGCGATCGCCAACTATGGCGATGAAATCTTGAGCGATCGCTTGCCAATCGATAGTGGGCGATGGGGAGTTGTCAGAAATAGTAGCGATCGCGGTCATGCTTTGCTATCAGGGTAGAGGCTAAACTGATTTTATCGCAAAGCGCTAAATGCGGTTTGGTATAATCTACTTTATAAATTTTCTTGTAAATTTTTTTTGTTGAAATTATGACTATTTTTGCTGCGGTGCAAACTCCTGAAAAAGTTAAAGAAACTGTAAAGGAAGTAGTGCGTAAGACTTACCCGAAATATAAGGTGATCATCTTAAATGATGATTTCAATACTTTTGAACATGTTTCAGGATGTTTGATGAAATATATTCCCCAGATGACCGAAGAGCTAGCTTGGGAGTTGACCAATCAAGTGCATCATGATGGCTTAGCGATCGCATGGGTTGGCAATCTAGAGCAGGCTGAGTTTTATCATGCACAACTCAAGCAAGCAGGCTTAACGATGGCTCCGCTCGAAGTAGAGTAGTTAGTCATCTATCCATCCAGCCATTCATTGTCTGTCGTTAAGATCATCGCTTGCTGCTAAATCTCTGCGTCAATCCTTCACCGACAAGAGATAGTCCGATCGTCATTAAAGTAATCGCCAATCCCGGAAAAATCGTCGTCCACCAGATACTTTCTCCAGTTGAGAGGACATCTAGGGCTTGCTTGAGGTCGTGTCCCCATTCAGGCACATCTTCGGGAATGCCTAAACCCAAAAATCCTAAACCTGCGATCGTGAGAATCGCATCCGCAGCGTTGAGGGTGAAAATTACGGGTAAGCTTTGGATAACGTTGGGTGAGAGATATTTAATTAGGATTGTGTTTGTATCTGCTCCTAATGCTTGGGCAGCTTCGATATAAACTTCAGTTTTGGTACTCACGGTTTGGTTGCGGATCACCCGAAAATATTGGGGGATATAAGCCACACTGAGGGCGATCGCTGCATTCCAGACCCCAGCACCGACCACAAAGGCGATCGTCAGCGATAGCAAAAGACTCGGCAATGTATAGAGCGCATCCATCAAAAATACTAAGATGCGATCAAGCCAGCCGCCTTTGTAACCACTAATCATTCCTAATGGCACACCGATGACTAAGCTGATTAAGGTTGAAGCGATCGTCACTTGCCAAGCTACGCCTGCACCTGCGATCGTCCGCGCAAATACATCATGTCCTTGTAAATCTGTACCAAACCAATGTCCTGCTGATGGTGGCTCATGAATGGGATAGCTCAGAAATTCATTGGGGTCTAAAAGTCCTGCGGCTTGGAGTAATGGTGAAGCGATCGCCATCAGCAAAAAAACGCCGCTAATTACAATCCCGATTGACATTAACTTTTGCGATACAGACTTCATACAAACAAACATTCCTTAATTATGAAACCGATTTTAGGATTTGTAGCGCTTTTAGGACTGCAAATCTTAAAATCGGTTTTTATATTAGTTGTTTTGTACTATACCGCGATCGCGAAATCTAGCTACAATATGCTTCTGGGATCGTATGGTAAAAATTATGGATGTAATTCCCGCAATTGATATTTTAGATGGACGCTGTGTCAGGCTCTATCAGGGGGATTATCAACAATCGGAAGTATTTGGTGAAGACCCCGTTGAGGTTGCTCAGCGCTGGTACGATCAAGGCGCTAAGTATTTGCATGTCGTTGATCTTGATGGCGCAAAGGAAGGCAAGCCTAAAAACTTAAAAGTAATTGAAGCGATCGCCCGTTCAATTCCGATGCGGGTGCAGATGGGCGGCGGATTGCGCGATCGGCAAAGCATCATTTCGGTACTCAACTCTGGCGTGAGCCGCGTTATTTTAGGCACAGCGGCGGTAGAAAACTCACAACTAATTGCTGATATTTGTGGCGAATTTCCTGAACAAATCATGATCGGTATCGATGCTCGTGATGGCAAAGTCGCGACTAGGGGTTGGTTAACCACTTCAGAAGTGATGGCGGTCGATCTAGCTAAACGGATGACCACTTTGGGCATTGCAGGGATTATTTACACCGATATTTATCGCGATGGCACGATGCAAGGACCAAATATCGCAGCTTTGCGACAACTTGCCGAAAATGTTGATGTGCCTGTAATTGCTTCGGGTGGGATTAGTTCGATTACCGACTTACTAAATTTGCTAACCCTCGAAGCGATCGGTGTCAAAGGTGCGATCGTTGGTAAAGCGATTTATACAGGCGATATTCAGCTGCGAGAGGCAATTCGGGCGGTCGGAAATGGGCGTTGGCAAGATGTAATCGACGGATCGGCGATCGCTTGAGTTAATTTCTCCAAACCCCAAAAAGTAAAGACGGCGCTTCGCGCCGTCTTTACTT
>JAYTWB010000530.1:0-4272 GCA_043743655.1 Cyanobacteriota bacterium
CAATATTGAGATTGTTGGAAGGCAACCTGCGCTGTTGCGGGTAAGAGAGTTCCACTATCATCAAAGCAACCTGCTAAGTCACCGATCGCAAAAACATCGGGATGTTGTTTAACTTGCAAAGTTGACTCAGTAGCGATCGCTCCTTGACGATTATTTTGAGAATTAATGGACTGACGATGCTCAACTGGTAGATTTTGTAACAGTTTTGAAAAGTTACTGCCAACTGTCCATAACAAAATATCAACGGGCAAGGTATCACTGCCACTGGCATAGTCTAGGGTCACTTCTCTCTCAGCTATTTGCGAAACTCGCGTATTTAGATCAGTCCAAACACCGCGCTGTAAGAGTGCGCGTTCGGCGATGAGGCGATTGGCGACGGTTGAGTTTACTAAAATTTTGTCGTTGCGATCAACAAGACGGACTCGACCGCGATCTTTAGCTTTGACTTTGAGTCGATCAGCGATTTTGCAGGCGAGTTCCACACCACTGCTGCCACCACCTGCGATACATACTCTAATTTTGTCGCGATTTGAGGCTTCTAATAATTCTAGTTTACTGTTCAGTCGATAGAAGTCATTGAGAGTACGAAATGGAATTGCATATTCAGCAGCGCCATCAACTAAATTCATCGGCGTTTCACCACCGATCGCTAAAACAAGGCGATCGTATTTCACCACATCTTGCAAAATACTGCGTTGACCGATATTAACTTCTACTTGCTTCGCTTCTAAATCAATATTGGTAACTAATCCTTGGATAAACTGAATACCCGTATCAACAAGTAATTCGGCAAAAGTCGGCGCAATTTCCCATTCCTGCAATTCTGATGTTACTAACTCATACAGAAATGGCGTAAATAAGAAGCGATCGCTTTTATCAATTAGGATAATTTCGGGGTTGACTGCCCAAGGCAAGCGCGCGAGATTAAGCGCAGTATACAAACCGCCAAAACCACCACCAAGAATACAAATTCGTGTCATCAGAAAATCCCGTCCTTTTTTTCTATTTTACTGCACACTTAAATTCTCCGTGAATAATCTCTGATGGGTCTATGAATATGAGGATGATCGCTAAATCTTTAGGCTTTTGCCTTAAGAAGTTAATCATAATTAACTTTTGGTTAACGCTGGGTTATCTATTTTCGCTTGTACTCATATATTGTCAGCCACTAATATGAGCTGATTATTATTTCTATATTTTGGGGGTCGTGTGGTTAAATCAGTACTGTTAGCTCAGCTATCAGAAGAGCAATCTTTGATGTGGCATAAGCTTCTATCATCGCATCAGATTGAAGTGTGGGCAGCACCTGAAACCGAGGATTTACTTAAGTTACTTGATCAAAAACTACTTGATCAAAAACTTCAGTCCAAACAAAATTTACCCGATCTGATCATTTCTGATATTGGTATTAGATATGGCGGCGGCACATCTTTATTAGCAACTGAGCTGTGTAAATGGAGTGCTGAGAATGCTCCTGAGTTAAAAGTTTTATTGGTAAATCCTCGCCAAACTCAAATAAAAGAAGTTGAGAAACGTTGGGCAACTCGCCGAGGCGCTATAAACTTATTGCCTAAGATTTGCATAGACAATCTGAATTCAGCATTTGAGGTTGCCTCTCAAGCTTTAGAGATAGAAGTCCAGACTGAAGCTTTGGCGATCGCTATTAGTAGTCTGAAACGTCAACAAAGTTTGCCCGATAGAGGATCGGTGAATGGTAAAAACATAAGACAAACCGTGACCGAAGACTTGGCGCGGAGAATGGCGAAGATTCCGTTGATGGTGATGGCGAGCAAGCCTGAAATAGAACTAAGCAGCAATTTGTCGTCCCAAACTCCCAAACGTCAGTTAGCTCTAGACGCGAATATCTCTCAACTTAATTTGTATGACACTAAAATTGATTTGGATCAGACAGGGGCGATCGCCCGTCAACTTTTTGCAGAAAATCCCCTCTTGCCTGCGCTGATACTTCATGATCAAGGCGGTTATGTGGGAATGTTGTCGCGGCGGAGATTTTTAGAATATCTGAGTCGCCCATATGGAATTGAGCTATTTACAAAAAGACCACTTAGAGTTCTCTATGAACAATTTCAATCAGAGATACTCAAATTAGATGGAAATATACTGATTGGCATCGCTTCACAGCTAGCGCTAGGGCGAGTTAATGATGAAGTTTATGAGCCTTTGATTGTTCATCAAGAGGGAGATATTTATGCTGTATTAGACATTCACGATCTATTGCAAGCACAGTCTCATATTCATGAACTAGCGACAAATCTGCTGCGCGAACAGACTCAGACCACGATGTTTCAAACTGAGAAAATGGCAAGTCTAGGGCAAATTGTGGCTGAAGTATCTCATGATATTCGCAATCCTGTATCAGCTATTTATGGTAATACAGATTGCCTCTTAACTTATATAGAAGGGGTGATGAAAATTTTGAGAGCTTATGAGAAAGAATATGGAACTTCATCGACAACTATCAGCGAAATCCTTGAGGAAGTTGATTGGGAATTTGTCCGTTTAGACTTGCCACAAGTTGTGCGTAGTATCAAGTCGGGAGCAAAATATCTGCGAAGGTTGGTTGACACTTTACAAAGTCTTTCGCATATGAACGATCATGCTACGCCAGAACTGATTGATTTATTGGAATGCGTAGAAAGTAGCCTAACGATTTTAAGTGGAAGAATTAGAAATGTGCAGATCATCAAAAATTATATTGATCTGCCAAAAGTTAATGGATTTAGCGATCGCTTAATTCAAGTGTTTATGAATCTGATCAGCAATGCTCTTGATGCAATGATGGATTTGAACACAGATTTAAAGGCAGATTTAAAGTCAGAATCCGATAGTACATGGCAGCCTTTAGTGATGATCACCTCAGCGATCGCCGAAATTGACGATTGCCAATGGATATCGATCAAAGTTGCTGATAATGGTCTAGGCATACCCAAAGAAATTCAAGATCGCATTTTTGATAATTTCTTTACAACTAAAGGTCAAGGCAAGGGAACTGGCTTGGGATTGGCAATTTGCTATCAAATCATCACCCAACAACATAATGGCAAGATCATATTGCGATCGCCTTATCTAAATAACAATGGTGATATGACAACTGGTACAGAGTTTGAAGTGTTATTACCGAGAACTAATTAAAAAGCGTGCTTTGCACGCTCTTTAATTAATCTTTAATTAGTTTAATAACTACTTGCCGTTTTACGATGATGAACTGCCGTTAAACCGTTAGATTGCAGCAGCTTACCGTTTTCTACGATCGCGTAGACTAACCAATGATCTCCACATTCCATTCGCTGGGCGACCCGACATTCTAGATAAGCAAGACTATCGCTCAAAACTATCCCGCTTTCTGTCTTTTCAACTTGAATACCTGCAAAGCGATCTTCAGCTGGAGCAAATTTTTTCATAAAGTGTTTGCGGAGTTGCTTGCCCCGCTCAAGGATATTCAACACAAAGCGATCGCCTTCATATAAATAAGACTCAACTGCCCGATCCTTTGCCACGGCGATCGATAACCCAGGCGGATTAAAAGTTGCTTGTGATACCCATGAAGCCAGCATCGCGGTGGAAACATCTCCACGCTGAATCGTCAAAACACTCAGAGAGCCGACAATACGACCCACCGCTTGCTCAACAGTACTGCCGGGATTTAGAGTTGTGCGGACTTTTTTGGACTGCTTTAATGTTTGGGCAAAATCTGTTCCTGTTTCTTCACAAAGCTGTAATGTCGATTCGGTGGGAGTAAATTTGACCCGAATTGGATCAAAGGCAAGCGTATATCCTGCGTCTTTCAGCTTTCCAGAAATAATATCCACCGCCTCACCACTCCATCCATAGGAGCCGAATACACCCGCTTGATAGCTCTTGGTGGCAGTGGATAAAATAATTCCTAATGCAGTCTGAACTTGGGTTGGTAAATGTCCCGCTAGAGTTGGCGAACCAATCAAAAAGCCCGATGATTTCTCGATCGCGGTTTTAATCTCTTCAGGTTCAGCACTTTCGCAATTAATTAACTCCACAGCTACACCTGCTTTGATAATTCCCTTCGCCAGAGCATTGGCGATCGTAGTTGTATTGCCATATGCCGAAGCAAAAATCAGCGCGACCGAGATGTTTTGCTGCTTCTGAGCTTCACTCCATTGACGATAGAGATTGACCAGTTCATGCAACCCATAGCGCAACATCGGTCCATGCCCAGGCGCATAAAAAATCGCAGGAATATCGATGAGCTTATCCAGCGCTGCTTCGACTTGACGA
>JAYTWB010000531.1:0-2274 GCA_043743655.1 Cyanobacteriota bacterium
CATGTTTAGCTGGTTGAAAAAAATCTAAAAGCAAAAAAATCAAAGGGTCGCGTTGCGACCCTTTGATTTTTTTGTTTAGATTCTGACCAAGTCAGGATATATCGTCAAAACCTCATCAGTTGTGAGGGTATACTCCTCAGACTGTGGCTCCCATAGCACTTCGACTGCCAAGAGATTATCCGCCGCAACCGAACCAATCGCCGACAGCGCCGCTTGCAAATCAGCAGATGAGCGTAAGGTTGGCAATTTGCTCAGTGCATCGCCAGCGATCGCCAACAACAGCGTCACCACAATATATTCACTAGGGTCTTCAGGAGCCAAACCACCTGCACTAGGCAATGATGATGCAGTCTTGCCTTGCAATACTCGACCGCCGACATTGCTCAAAACTTCAGAATTAAGCTTGCTGCGCTCTGACATTACCAAACCATTAAACTTTTGTTCGGCAAGTGAAAATTTAGTGTTTTCATTAGCGCTGCTGACATACACCCAATATTCAGGATGGCGCATTAAAGAGATGGCAGTTTCGCGGGTCACAGTTGCCAAACCATCCACTGATGAAGTGTCAGACTCCAGAGCCAGATGGGTTAGCTCTTGTTGCAGCGATCGCGCTGAGGAGAGGAGACCAACTTGGATTTTGACCACACTAACTTGATTGTCGAGTCCTGTGATTCCTTCGCCATCACCCTTACCGCGAAATGCTTGCATGATTGCGCCCGCCACGATTACCAATAACAAGATCGGGAACAGTCCGCCGCCACCGCCACCAAAAAACATTGGTAAGAAGAAAAATCCACCGCCGCCACCGCCATAGAAGGTATTGCCACCGCCGTTATAGCGAGGTTGTGATGATGAATAGCTAGGTGCAGAACGGCTGGGCGCAGACCTAAACGAACTACCACCGATTCGACCACCTGAACGTCTAGCAAATGCTTCGTGAGGATTACCAAAGATGGCGATCGCCACTAATGCAACTGCTATAGAAATTGTTAGGAGCGATCGCGTCCAGACTTTGATATTAGCTTTCATTTTTTTCATAAATTCTAGGCTAAAAAAGTTCATAGGTAAAAAAGACATTTCTTAAAGAATTGCTATAGATGTTCTGCTTCAATTCTAACTCTAGTCAAGAGTTGCCAACCAATCCATAACCCGATCGCCCAAAGATACCCCATTAAGACGATCTATTTCGCGGACACCTGTGGGGCTAGTCACATTCACCTCGGTTAGATAGCCGCCGATCACATCGATACCGACAAACATCAAACCGTCACGCTTAAGAATTGGCGCAAGTTGAGTGCATATTGCCAATTCGCGATCGGTAATATCGACCTTAGCAGCATGACCACCCGCCGCCATATTGCCCCGAAATTCTCCCGACTGCGGCACACGATTAACTGCCCCAATTGGTTCACCATCAAGCAAAATAATCCGCTTATCGCCCTTTTGGGCATCGGCAAGATATTCCTGCACCATAACTGGAGTTTTGCCGATATTGGTACTCATTTCGATCATCGAGTTGATATTGCGATCGCCAACTTCCAAAAACAAAATCCCTTCACCACCTTTACCATTCAGAGGCTTCATCACCGCCTTCCCTTCAGCCGCCACAAAGTCACGAATCGTTCCCTTATCTGCGGTCACAATTGTTTTAGGAATTGCTCCGCCAAATTGCAGTGCATACATCTTCTCATTTGCTGCGCGTAGCCCCTGCGGCGAATTGAGAACCTTAGTTTTAGACACATCAACATAATCAAGAATATAAGTGGCATAGAGATATTCATTAGTCACAGGTGGATCAGGTCGCATCCACACAAACTGCATGTTTTCTAGCGGTTGAAATTCTCCTTCTGTAACCTCATACCAAGGATTGGGAACTTGCCATTTGCCATCGACAAGAGCAACTGAATGTATGTGAGCGGGTTGCAAAAAAGCCCATGCTTTACCATCGCGCACACTCAAAGTATTCATATTTGTAATCCAGACTTGATAGCCTCTACGACAAGCTGCCTCCATCAGAGCAATGCTGGTGTCATGGGCAGGATCGAGTTTAGCGATCGGATCGATAATAAATGCAAGTTTCATTGTTCATCGCAATTTCGTGTTTAATTATTTTAACTGGGTCAGACTCATAAAAAGTAGTGATCCTATGGTGATCCTATTTTTAAGAATCTCAACATTTTGTAGCGATCGCCCTGCAATTGAGCTTTACTCAAATATTACTCAAAAACTTATAAAGTCGCTACGCACAAATAATCTTAAAACCCAAAAGCTTGG